>NZ_JANSIV010000089.1:0-877 GCF_047502705.1 Synechococcus sp. H70.1 | reverse complement strand
GGGAGAGGGGCTGGGGGTGAGGGCTTAGCACCCGCTACCGAAGGCGAAAAGCACCGTCAGCAGGTCGGCGTCGTCCACTGTGCCGTCACCGTTGAGGTCTTCCGCGCCGCCCGAACCGCCGAAGGCGAACAGCACCGCCAGCAGGTCGGCGTCATCGACGCAGCCGTTGCAGTCCACATCGCCCTCCAGCCGTGCGCCGCCATAGGACGCCAACTGGATGTTGAACGCGCGGGCACAGGCGGGAAAAAACGGCGTACATACCCCGTCCGTCACGAAGCCCGTGAAGCCCACCTCGGAGGTCGCCGTCACATTGTTCAGCTGAATCGTGACTTCGCGGTTCAGCAGCCCCAGCGGGTCATCCGTGCAAGCGATTTGCTCCAGGTCAACGGCAATCGTGCCGTAAATGCTATCGATGCGGAAGGGGTAGCCTGTTCCCTCAATTGTGATGAGCGTGCAGACGGGCTGGGGGATGTCCTGTGCCGTCCATGTAATGCGGTTGCCGTTGACGCTGGCGACGAAGCGCACAGTCTGGGTGGACGCAATTGCATTAATAACCTGGTTCAGCGTCGTAGTGAAGTTGAGGGTGCCTGGTTCAAAGTTGATGACGAAGGCGTTTTGTGCGCCCGTCGTTCCTGATGCGAAGGTCTGCACGCAGTTTTCGCCGATCTTGACCGCGTAGTCGGCGTTGTTGATTCGGAACGAGACGCTGCCTGCATCGCGCAGGCGGTCAGCCAGAGATTGCGCGTGGCTTGCGCCGATGAGCGCCACGATGCCTAAAAGCCCAAAGAAGTGTGCCGTTCGGATCATCATCGATTCCTCCTTTCCCGTGGTCGGGTACGGTAATTATACAATACCAATCCCGTTTTGTCAAGGGGGG
>NZ_JANSIV010000088.1:10982-30720 GCF_047502705.1 Synechococcus sp. H70.1 | reverse complement strand
TGCCTAAAGGGCACTTTGAGGTTGGTCGTGGCAAGGCTAGGAGCCAACTCTCGCCCTAACGTGCTCCCGAAGCAGCTAGAGTCCTCCACTTCCAGAGGGAGGGATCCCGCCTGCCCTGACGTCCCTGCCCTTGGCCGCTGGGGAGATAAACTCGGAAGATGAGCGGAGGCAAGCGGGCTGGAAAGCGGCAATGGAACAAGCAAGGCAACTGTGGCAAGCTCTGCTGCTGCAGGATTTTCCTATCGATTCCTGGTGGCGGAGCAGCTTTTTGGGCCGCCTGTCGGGATCCCTGAAAAACTGGGGCCAAGGTAGCTTACTCGTCCAAGGCTTGGACGGGATTGGCTTGGGTCTGGTGTTGCTCTACTGGGTCTTTTCCTCCCAAAGCTCCACCGGCATCCTCGGCCTAATCCTACTGGCCATGGCGGCGCTTGTGGTCTTGGGCTGGCTGGTGGAAACCCCGACTGGGCTACCTGTCCATCTGCCCCTGGGCCTTTTCTGGGGAATTGCCACCCTGGCAACGCTCCTCTCGCCGGTTTCCTACGCAGCGCGGGATGGCTGGCTGAAGCTGACGCTTTACCTGGCGGGCTATCTGCTTTTGCATCGTCTGCTGCGCCAACCCCGATTCCGAGATGGGATTGTTGGATCCCTGCTCTTGGTCAGCCTGGGAATGGGGATCTACGGCCTGCGGCAGTACTTCTACGGGGCGGCCGAACTGGCCACCTGGGTGGATCCAGAATCGGGCTTGGCAGGCCTGACGCGGGTGTACAGCTATCTGCGCAACCCTAACCTGTATGGGGGCTACCTGGTTCCTCTCCTCCCCTTGGGGCTGGCTGGCATTTGCCTCTGGCCGGGTTGGGGGATCAAGCTTCTGGTGGGGTTTACAACCGCCGTCAACCTTGTCTGTCTGGTGCTGACCTACAGCCGCGGTGCCTGGATTGGGGGGCTGGCAGCGCTGGGGATGATGGCCCTGCTGCTGGCCCAATGGTACACCCCCCGCCTGCCGGCCCGTTGGCAGCGTTGGACGGTGCCGGCTCTCTTGGGAGGGGGCGCAGCCGCGCTGCTGCTTGCCATCTTGACGGTACGCCCCTTGCGGCTGCGGGCTCAGAGCCTTTTTTGGGGACGGCTAGATACCAGCAACAATTTTCGCCTCAACGTCTGGGCGGCAGTGCTGGAGATGATCCGCGACTTTCCCATCTTGGGGATCGGCCCTGGTAATGTCGCCTTCAGCCGCGTCTATCCCCTCTACCAGCGGGGCAACTTCAGCGCCCTTGCAGCCTACTCGGTGCCGCTCCAGATTACCTTGGAGACGGGCTTAGTCGGATCCCTGGCTTTTGCTTGGTTCCTCCTGGTGCTCTGGGATCACGGCTGGAGAGGCTGGAAACGTTTACTTGCCTGCCGGGATCCCCAGGGCCTGTGGGTGGCGGCAGGTTTAGCAGCCTGCACCGGCATGATGGCCCACGGCCTGGTGGACACCATCTGGTACCGTCCCCAGGTGCAAATGCTGTGGTGGCTGGCCGTGGCTCTCATCACAGCCAACTTGGCTTCCTCGAAGCAGCTTTCCCTGTAATATGTTCTCGGGGTTGGCCCCTCGGCTCAAAACTGTATCTGGAGTTACAACTTGCAGGTGGCAGCGATGCTAGAAGTGAGCGGAGCTCTCTGGGGCAGAGACAGCCAATGAAAAAGATTGAAGCTATCATTCGGCCCTTCAAGCTTGATGAGGTGAAGGTAGCCCTAGTGAATGCCGGAATTGTTGGCATGACCGTAACGGAGGTGCGGGGGTTTGGCCGGCAGAAAGGGCAAACTGAGCGCTATCGGGGATCCGAGTATACAGTCGAGTTCCTGCAGAAGCTGAAGGTGGAGATCGTGGTTGAAGATGAGCTGGTGGATACGGTGGTGGAGAAGCTGATTGCAGCCGCTCGCACTGGCGAAATCGGGGACGGCAAGATTTTCATCAGCCCTGTCGAGAAAACCATTCGCATCCGCACTGGTGAAGTAAACCGAGATGCTTTGTAAAAAAGTTGTTTTTGGGGCCTAGGTTGCCTCTCTCCTCAGCCTCATCCTGGCTTGTTGAGGGGGAAAGTGGATTCTGTTTCATTTTTTGGCATTGCCAAAAGTAGCGTCTCTCTAGTTGAGCGAAAAAGCATGTCGACAACCATGATCCAAAGACTCAAAGGCCAAGTACTGCAGTGGCTCTGCCGACCCACTCAGGGGGGCTTAACTGCTGCTCTGACGATTTCACTAGTTTTCCTATTGGGTCAGGAGAGCGCCTGCGCCCAGGACGCGGAAGTCGTGCAGAAACATGCTGACACCGTCTGGACGCTGGTGGGGGCAGCCTTGGTGTTCTTCATGCAGGCGGGGTTTGCCATGGTGGAGACGGGCTTTACCCGCGCCAAGAATGCCGCCAACATCATGATGAAGAACTTGATGGACTTCTGCATGGGCTGTTGCGCCTTTTGGTTCATCGGGTTTGGTCTGATGTTCGGAGAAAATGCTGGCTTCTTTGGCAGGAGCTGGTTTGCTTTCAGTTGGCAGCAAGCCCACGAAGCAGGAGACTGGCCTTTTACGTTCTTCGTCTTCCAGATGGTGTTTGCCGCCACCGCTGCCACTATTGTTTCCGGGGCCATGGCGGAGCGCACCAAGTTCGTGGCCTACCTCATCTACTCTGTCGTCATCTCTGGGTTGATCTACCCCATCTCGGGGGGCTGGGCTTGGAATGGGCTGTTTGGCGACTACAACGGTGGCACCAGCGGCTGGCTGGAAGATCTGGGCTTCATCGACTTTGCCGGTTCGGGCGTGGTGCACCTGGTGGGGGGCGCTTCCGCCTTGGCCGGGGCCATGGTGCTTGGCCCTCGCATCGGCAAGTACGGCCCCAACGGAGAGCCGCGGGCGATTCCCGGCCACAACCTGCCCCTGGGGATGCTGGGAGTGTTTATCCTCACCTTGGGTTGGATTGGGTTCAACGCCGGCTCGACCACAGCCGCCAGCCCCGATATCGGCTGGATTGCCATGAACACGCTGCTAGCCGCTTCGGCAGGGGCCATTGGGGCGATGGTTACCTGCTGGGTGCATTTTGGCAAGCCGGATATGACCTTTGCCGCCAACGGGGTGCTGGCCGGCTTGGTAGGGATCACTGCTCCTTGCAACACTGTCCACCCTGTGGGAGCTTTGATCATCGGTTCGGTGGCCGGGATCCTGGTGGTCATCTCGGCGGTGATTTTGGATACGGTGCTGAAGATTGACGATCCGGTGGGGGCGATTTCGGTACACGGCACCTGCGGTATCTGGGGGGTGTTGGCAGCAGGGATCCCTTGGTTTGCCCACGCCAACTCAGGGGTGACCTGGGCGCAATTTGGGGTACAAGTTGTGGGCGCTCTAGCCTATTTCTTCTGGCCTTTCCTCACCTGCTTGATCCTGTTTTTGCTCCTCAAGGTAACCGTTGGCCTGCGCACCAGTGCCGAAGAGGAGATGGCCGGCTTGGATGTGGGCGAGCACGGTAACGTGGCTTACCCTGACTTTGTGACTGCTGCCGCCGAATTGGAGCAACCTTGAGCCTGTCGAACTGCGCTGGCAAACCTAAAGGGGGCCAGGCTCGGCCCCCCTAGCTTACTTGTCAACTAGAATGCGGCTGGAGGTTCTTGTCAATCTATGCACCTGTTGATCCCAGCAGCGGGCAGCGGCAAGCGGATGGGGGCGGCGGTCAACAAGCTGCTGTTGCCACTCTTAGGCCGGCCAATTTTGGCTTGGACGCTGGAAGCTGCAGCTCGGGCTTGTTCCATCGAGTGGATTGGGATTCTGGCCCAGCCCCATGACTGGCCGGCCATTGAGGAAATTGTGGCAACAACTGCTCCAGCCAAGCCGGTTCAGCTTTTGCCGGGGGGGGCAACGCGGCAGGAGTCGGTTTACAGAGGAGTTGAGTATCTCTATAGCCTAGGGACAGTAGAACGGGTGCTGATCCACGATGGAGCCCGCTGCCTGGCCACGCCAAACTTGTTCGATCGCTGCAGCGCTGCCTTGCAGCAGGTGGATGGCGTGGTGGCGGCGATCCCTGTCAAAGACACGATTAAAGTGGCCGAGACTGGCCCCAGCGGCATTCAAGTCCAAACGACACCGGAGCGCAGCCAGCTGTGGGCAGCCCAAACGCCGCAGGGGTTTCGCCTATCGCTGCTGTGGCAAGCCCATCGAGAGGCGCTGGCCAAGGGGTGGCAGGTTACTGACGATGCAGCTCTATTTGAGAAGCTAGGTTGGCCGGTTTACATCGTGGAAGGGGAGGAGTCTAACCTAAAGCTGACCACCCCCCTGGATGTGCTGTTGGCAGCGCAAATCTTGCAGCAGCGCCTCGATCCCGTCCGTTGAGCCAAGGCAGCTTTCTGCTGCTAGGATGCACGCTGCCGGAGGAAAAAGAGAGTGCATGCGCGAACCCACTTCGCCCTACTGGCCTGTTTACATTGTCGGCGCTGGGCCTGGGGATCCAGAGCTAATCACCCTGCGGGGTCAGAGAGTCCTCTCGCAGGCAGATGCAGTATTCTACACAGGTTCTTTGCTGCCGGAGGGAATACTGGTTCACTGTCGCCCTGGGGTTGAGGCCATCGACACACGCTCCCTCACCTTGGAGATGTTGCTGCCACAAATTGTGGAACGGGTCAAGGCGGGGCTGCGCGTAGTGCGGCTACAGGACGGGGATCCCTGCCTCTATGGCGCTTTGCACGAGTTACTGCTCCGGTTGGCTGAGGCGGGGATTCCCTTTGAGATCGTGCCGGGGGTGAGTGCCTTCCAGCTGGCAGCCGCTCGTCTCCAGGTGGAGCTAACGGTACCGGAGTTGGTGCAGACAGTTATCCTTACCCGCGCCAGCGGCCGGACCCGCGTGCCAGCAGCAGAAGCCCTGACCAGTCTAGCGGCTCACCGCGCCTCCTTGTGTCTGTACCTAAGCGCCCGCCATGTGGAACAGGCCCAGGCGGATCTCCTAGCCCACTATCCCGCCGATACCCCGGTGGCCATTTGCTACCGTCTGGGGTGGCCAGATGAGCAGATCTGGCTGGGATCCCTGGGAGAGATGGCTGCTCTTAGCCGGCACGCTGGTCTGGAGCGCACGGTGCTGTATCTAATCAGCCCTGCCTTGCAGGGCCTAGCAGGAGGGGGCTCGGCTCGCTCGCGGCTCTACAGCCCTGACCACGCCCACCTCTTCCGCCCCAAGTTCCGCTACTAGCCTCGCTAGGAATTCTAGGGCGGCGGTTGGGAAAGGGTACACTGAGGGGGAACGTCAGGCTGCGGCGGAAGAAATGCGGACTTTTCCTTCACCGGAGGTGCTTCGCCGGCAGCTGCCAGCAGGAGCTGCCGATGGAGCCATCATTCTGGGCACGCTGGTTCTCCTGGCAGGGGTAGCCCATGTGGGGGCAGGTGCTTTTGAGCAGTTTCAGCCGCCGGCCGTGGTGCCCCGCATTGACCTGGATCCGCGCAACCTGCCCTACTACGCCCTCCGCTCCACCCTGCGCATGTTTATTGCCCTTGCCTTTTCCACTCTTTTTACCCTGGTCTATGGGTATGTTGCTGCGAAAAGTCGCTGGGCGGAGCGAATTTTGATTCCTCTGCTGGACATCCTGCAGTCAGTGCCGGTGCTGGGGTTTCTCTCCATTACGGTCACCGGCTTCATTGCCCTTTTTCCTGGCAGCTTGCTGGGACTGGAGGCAGCTTCTATCTTTGCCATCTTCACCAGCCAGGTCTGGAACATGACCTTTTCCTTCTACCAATCTCTGCGCACTCTGCCGCAGGAGCTGGTGGAGGCCGCTACCTTGTATCGCCTCTCAGGCTGGCAGCGCTTTACCCAATTGGAAGTGCCGGCAGCAATGGTTGGTCTCGTCTGGAACGCCATGATGAGCTTTGGCGGGGGGTGGTTCTTTGTGGCCGCCAGCGAGGCCATCAGCGTACTCAACCAGGAGTATACACTGCCGGGGTTGGGATCCTATGTGGAAGCTGCCATCCAAGCAGAGGATCTGCCCAAGCTAGGGTGGGCGCTCTTGACCATGGCGGTGGTGATTCTGCTGGTGGATCAGCTCTTTTGGCGGCCTTTGGTGGCCTGGTCGGATAAGTTTCGCCTGGAGCAGAGCGCTGGCGCGGCTACCCCCGAATCGTGGCTGTACGATTTGCTAACCACAGCGCGGATCCCACGGCTGATTGGCAGGAGGCTTGCCCCCTTGGCAGAGAAGGTGGATCAGCTGTTGGCCTACCTGACCCGCCCCCGCTGGGTGGATCCCCCCAGCCCCGAGGCTGAGCGGCGCCGTGAGCGGCTATTGACCCAGCTTTCCTGGTTGACCATTGGGGGCCTTGGGGCCTGGATTGTCTATTTTGTGGCCACCACTGTCGGTTTAGGGGAGGTCATGCTAGCCTTTGGCCTGGGGATCCTCACCCTGCTGCGGGTCAGTGGGCTGTTGGTTTTGGCCACCGTGATCTGGACACCAATCGGGGTAGCCATTGGTTTTAACCCAGGCCTAGCAAAACTGCTGCAGCCCCTGGTGCAGTTTCTGGCAGCTTTCCCGGCCAATTTCCTTTTTCCTTTTGCCACCTTGTTTTTTATCCGCGCCCAGATCAGCCTTGAGTGGGGCAGCATTTTGCTTATGTCTCTGGGAGCGCAGTGGTACATCCTCTTTAACTCCATTGCCGGCGCCCAGAGCATCCCCACTGATTTGCGAGAAATGGCTATGAATTTGGGTTTAAAGGGATGGAAGCTCTGGCAAAAGTTAATTGTTCCAGGGATCTTTTCCGCCTGGGTTACTGGAGGAATAACGGCTAGCGGCGGGGCCTGGAATGCTAGCATTGTCTCCGAGGTTGTAACCTGGGGATCGACAACTCTGAAAGCTACAGGCCTCGGTGCCTATATTGCAGAAGCAACAGCAGTAGGAGATTGGCCGCGCATTACCTTGGGCATTGGCATGATGAGTTTGTTTGTGGTGGGCATCAATCGCTTTTTCTGGCGGCGGTTGTATCAATTGGCAGAAGAAAAGTATCACCTTTAATCCTTGAGGCTATCTCATATGAGTTCTGCAGCTTCTCCTGTTCTAATCGAGGTTGAGAAGGTCTACAAGCGCTTTCCTTTGCCGGAGGGCAAGGGCGAGTTTACAGTTTTGAGCCAGATTGATTTGCAAGTGCGGGCAGGAGAAGTTTTGGCTTTGCTGGGCCGCAGCGGCAGTGGCAAAAGTACTCTGCTGCGCATCATGGCGGGGTTGATCCCGCCTAGTGAAGGGCGGGTGTTGAGCAATGGACGTCCCCTGCGGGGCCCCAACCCGGATGTGGCCATGGTGTTTCAGAGTTTTGCTCTCTTGCCCTGGCTGACAGTGCAAGAGAATGTGGAGCTGGGGTTGAAAGCGCAAGGGATCCCGCGCGAGATCCGGCGGCAAAAAGCTCTCAAAGCCATCGACCTGGTGGGCTTGGACGGATTCGAGAATGCCTACCCCAAGGAACTGTCGGGGGGCATGAAGCAGCGGGTGGGCTTTGCCCGCGCCTTTGTCCTAGAGCCCAAGGTGCTGTTTATGGACGAGCCCTTCAGTGCCCTGGACGTGCTGACAGCAGAGAACCTGCGGGGGGAAATCGACGAGCTCTGGAACACCCAGGCCTTCCCTTCCCAGAGCATTCTCATTGTTACCCACAACATTGAAGAGGCGGTGTTTTTGGCAGATCGAGTGGTAATCCTGGGATCCAAGCCGGGGCGGATCCGGGGAGAGGTGAAGATCGACCTGCCGCGGCCCCATGAACGCACGGATCCTCGATTTAAGTCCCTGGTGGACTACATCTACGAGATCATGACCAATCCGGAGATCCCGGTAACCAGCGAGGTGGCTGCCCCCAGCCCGGTGAGCCCCAGGGCACCCTCTCCCTACGCCTTGCCCCTACCCCATGCGCGAGTGGGCGGGATCAGCGGTCTGCTGGAGCTAATCGTGGAATGGCCGCAAGGGCGGGTCGAGATTGCTGAGCTGGCCGAGCGGCTGCAACTGGCGGTGGATGACTTGCTGCCGATTTTGGATGCGGCAGTGCTGCTGGGCTTTGCTGAGGTAAGCGGCAGGGTGGTACAGCTCACTGAGATTGGCCAGGATTTTGCCAACACCACCATCTTGCGTAGTAAGGATCTCTTCCGGCAGCAGCTTTTGGCGCGGGTGCCCGTGTTTCGCAGCATCCTGCAGACTCTGGAAGAAAAAAACAGCCGCTCCATGCGGGCGGACTTCTTCTTGGATCTCTGGGATGAACATTTTCCTCCCGACGAAGCCGAGCGGCAGTTTGCCACGGCTATTGACTGGGGGCGCTATGCGGAGCTTTTTGAATACGATGCCTCAGAAGACCGGCTCTACCTGCCAGAACCAAGCGAGAGCCCTCCTGCGCAATAGCTCCTCCCCTCCCCAAAAACGCGGCGGGGAAGCTCTGTCCTCAAGAAAGGGTGACCTGGTACCGCAAAGCTCCCTAGACCTAGCAAGGCTTTGTCAAAGCCCCTGTCAGTCCGCGTGAGTTCTCTTCTTGGGGCTAGCGGCAACCCCCTGCCAAACGGAGTGGTGACACTCCCACCGACTAATCGCGAAGCGGGACGTAGTCCTTAGTCGGGGGACAGACACTGTCAAGACGCCCCCAGACGATCCCTTGGAACCCAGTCTCAAGGTTCCGCCTACTTGTTGACTTATAGCACTGTCCGGGTCTTTCAGCGGGGAATTATTGGCGAGCGACTCAAGGTCCGACTAAGTCCCGCTCACGCGAACGGGCTTTTCCGCCCCGCACGAATCGTGCTTTACCAAGCTACCCCGCTGTGTCCACCGGTGCTGGGGCAGAGGCCAAGGTGGGTGCTCTAGCTGGGGCGCTGTAGGCCAGACCCGCTCTCCTCTGTCTCCTGCAGGGGGGCCGTCGGCTTGTTACCGGTAGGGCTACGTTTGGCAGAAGGAATGGCTGTAGGGTAACCTACTCTGCCTTCCTCAAAGCTGCAGCCAGAGGGAAGGCCCCAATTTCCGAAAGTCCCAAAATTCGGTGATAGGATCACAGCACGCTGGGAGTGTCTGGGGGCTCCCATCCCCAGAACCTGATCTGGCTTATACCAGCATAGGTAAGTGAGCAGCGGAGTTAGGACATGCGCAGCGAATGGGTGGCCCGCCGTCGTGGGCAAGCAAACGTAACTCAGATGCACTATGCCCGCCAGGGCATCATTACCGAAGAGATGGAGTATGTGGCCCGCCGGGAGAAGCTGCCGCCGGAACTCATCCGCTCGGAAGTAGCCCGGGGTCGCATGATCATCCCCGCCAACATCAACCACACCAACCTCGAGCCGATGTGTATTGGGATCGCCTCCCGCTGCAAAGTCAACGTCAACATTGGTGCTTCTCCCACTTCCTCCAGCTTGGCTGAAGAACTGGAAAAGCTAAAGTTGGCTATCAAATACGGCGCCGATACTGTTATGGACCTGTCTACCGGCGGCGGCAATTTGGATGAAATTCGCACGGCCATTATCCAAGCCTCGCCGGTTCCTGTTGGCACAGTGCCTATCTACCAAGCTCTAGAGAGCGTCCATGGGAATGTCGAAAAACTCTCGGCAGAGGATATTTTGCACATCATTGAAAAGCAGGCTCAGCAAGGGGTGGACTACATGACCATTCATGCTGGGATCCTCATCCAACATTTGCCGTTGGTGCGCAACCGGCTAACCGGCATTGTTTCTCGCGGCGGTGGAATCCTGGCTCGTTGGATGTTGGCACACCACAAACAAAACCCGCTTTATACCCACTTCCGCGACATCATCGAGATCTTCAAGAAATACGACGTTTCCTTTAGCCTGGGCGATGCTTTGCGACCGGGATGCTTACACGATGCCTCTGACGAAGCCCAGATGGCAGAGTTGAAAACTCTGGGCCAGTTGACCCGTATGGCCTGGGAGCACGATGTGCAAGTGATGGTGGAAGGGCCGGGGCACGTGCCAATGGATCAAATTGAGTTTAACGTGCGCAAGCAAATGGAGGAGTGCGACGAGGCTCCCTTCTACGTTTTGGGGCCACTGGTTACTGATATTGCTGCCGGCTACGACCACATCAGCTCCGCTATTGGGGCGGCCTTGGCCGGTTGGTATGGGGCGGCAATGCTCTGCTACGTCACCCCCAAAGAACACTTGGGTTTGCCCAATGCAGAGGACGTGCGCAACGGCCTCATTGCCTACAAAATTGCCGCCCATGCCGCCGATATTGCCCGCCATCGTCCCGGGGCCAGGGATCGCGACGATGAGATGGCTAGAGCCCGCTATAACTTTGATTGGAACCGGCAATTTGAGTTGTCTCTAGACCCAGAGCGAGCTCGCGAATACCACGACGAGACCTTGCCGGCAGATATTTACAAAACGGCAGAGTTTTGCTCGATGTGTGGGCCCAAGTTCTGCCCTATGCAAACCAAACTGGATGCAGAAGCCTTAAACGAACTGGAGCACTTCTTGGCCAAACAGCCAACGGGATAAGCCCTCCAGGGGCAAGTTGTTGCTGGGGAAAGAGGGAATCCCTTGCCCAGGCTATGCTGGGCTATAGGGAACTCTGATGGTTGGTTGGGTTAACCAGAGAGGAGGATATGGCACTTAAGCAACTTGGACATGTGGCCATCCGTGTAGGGGACATCTCCAAAGCGGTGGAGTTCTACGAAAAGTTGGGAATGGTCAATGTCTGGAAGGATCCCGACTGGGCCTACATGAAGGCTGGGGACGACGGGCTGGCACTCTTGGGGCCGGGCTACCGGGCGGCAGGGCCCCACTTTGGCTTTGTCTTCAGCACCAGGGAGGAGCTGGAGGAACAGCATCGCCGCCTGCAAGCCCAAGGGATCCCAGTGGGCGAGATTCACACCCACCGGGATGGCACCGCCTCCTTCTACGGCAAGGATCCCGATGGCAATCTGTTTGAGTTTTTGTACGAACCGCCGGGCTGCTTTGACCCAGTCAAAGCCGAGACAGCAGAAGCAACTGCTTGAGCTGGCGGCCACTGGCGGGGAAAGCCAAGGAGGGGTGGGACTCCCTCAAGCAACTTGGGCAAGCAGGCCGGCTGCCCAGTCCAGCAGACGGTCGACTGCTTCTGGGGTTTTGGCTTCGGAGTACAGCCGCAGCAGAGGCTCGGTGCCGCTACCCCGGATCATCACCCAGCTGCCGTCGGCCAGGGTAAATTTATGGCCGTCGCGATGAAAATGCTTGATTACCTTCTGCCCCAAAATCTCAGATGGGGGATCCTTCTGTAGCTGTTGGAACAGCTGCGTTTGTTGGTTTTGATCCTTCAGGTGCAGGTCGCGGCGCTGGTAAACCGAGCTAAACCCCTCCCGTTCCTGCAAAGCCCGGTAAAGGGCGCTTAGATCTTGTCCGGTTTCGGTAACGGCTTCGATCAGATACAGGGCAGAAAGCAGGGCATCCCGCTCGGGGATATGGCCCAGATAGCCGATGCCGCCCGATTCCTCTCCCCCCAGCAACACCTGGGTGCTTAGCATGCGCTCGGCAATGTACTTAAAGCCCACGGGCGTTTCCGTAACCGGCAAGCCATAGCGCTTGGCCACCTTGACAAACAGCTCCGAGCCGCTGATGGTTTTGACAATTTCCCCCCGCAAGCCGCGCCGCCCCGCCAAGTGGTCAATTAGGATGGGGATGAGCACCTGGGGGCTGAGAAAATGACCTTGTCCGTTGAGGGCGGCAATGCGGTCAGCGTCGCCATCGAAGACCAGCCCCATTTTGAGGGGGGCGGGATCCGCCGCAATGATCTGGGCAGAAGCTTGCAGGTTTTGCGGCAGCGGCTCAGGGGGAAATCCCCCAAACAAAGGATCTCGCCGTGCCTGCAACTCGATGACTTTTTCCCCTAACAGGCGGCTGAGGCCACCGGCGCCGGAGCCAAACATGACATCCACCCAGATCTTGGCCGGGGAGCTTTTGAGCTTTTCCAGATCCACAAAGCAACTGAGCTGATCCAGGTAGCCGGGCCAGGGATCCCAGGTGTGGATGGGGGCAGAGTTGGATCCCAGGGGCTGGAGGTGGTGCAGCTCCTGCTCGATGGCGGCAGTGACCTCTGGAGGCACGGAGCCGCCAAAGCCGCCCTTGACCTTAAGGCCGGAATAGTGGGGCGGGTTGTGGCTGGCGGTGATCACCAAGGCGCCGTGGCAGCCCCGCTCTTTGGCTCCCCAGCTGAAGGCTGGCGTTGGGGCTACACAGGCTGAAAGGTAGACGGGGATCCCCAAGCGAGCCACCACCTCAGCGGCGTGGGCGGCAAAGCGTTCGGAGAGAAAGCGGTTGTCGTAGCCAATCACGATCCCTTCGCCAGGATAGGTGCGGGCCAACACCTGGGCACTGGCCTGGGCGGCAAGGGCCAAGTTCTGAAAGGTAAAGCCGTCGGCAATCACGGCTCGCCAGCCGTCGGTGCCAAAGCGAATGGAGTTTCCGACCATGGTTTACCAAAATCCACCCCGCCCACATATAGCACGGAAGGATCCCCTCCAGACCAACTCAAACCAGATTGAGCCCCTGTCCCAGCGCTCTGGGCTGCTGTTGCGAACTCGAGGGGGCGGGAGTTTTATTCGCTGCTCTTGAGAAGCTGGGATCCCCCGTAGTCGCTGAGGCTGCTAATAGTGCGCCGTCCCAAGCTGGGCACTGTCCGCCTCACCAGGCCGGTCAGCACGTTGCCAGGGCCAATTTCCCACACCTCTTGGACGCCGTCGGCCGCCATCTGCAGCACCGTTTCTCGCCAACGCACCGGAGAGGTCATCTGGGCCAGCAGCGCCTGTTTGAGAACCTGGGGATCGCGGCTGGCAGTGGCGGTGCAATTGCTGTAGACCGGCACCCGCGGTGTCTGAAAGTCAACTTCGCGCAACCTGTGGGCAAACTCTTCTGCTGCCCTCTGCATGAAAGGAGAGTGGAAGGCGCCGCTGACGTTGAGGGGAACGGTGCGCTTGGCCTGCAACTGCTCACAGACAGACTGCACCCCCTTTACAGAGCCGCTGATCACCACCTGCTCCGGGCTGTTGTCGTTGGCAATGGTAACGTCGGGGGTTATCTGGCAGAGGTGCTCCAGCTGAGCGCGGTCAAACCCAATCACCGCTGCCATGCCGCCAGGGGGATCTCCCGCCCGCTCCATCAGTTGGCCTCGCAGCGCCACCAGCCGCAAGCCGGTTTCAAAGTCAAACACCCCAGCAGCATAGAGGGCGCTGTACTCGCCTAGGCTGTGGCCGGCTGTACAGGCGGGAGCCTGCCCCTGGGCATAGAGGTAGTCACTCAAGAGGGCCGACACGGTAAACAAGGCCGGCTGCGTATAGCTGGTCTGGTGGATCTGCTCTTCTGAGAGGGCCAACGGATCCCACCCCAGCACCTCACGCGCCAAAGCCAGCTTCTGGGCGGCCCCTGGCCAGTCCTGTAAATCCCTTCCCATGCCCACCCGTTGGGATCCCTGGCCGGGATAGATCCAGGCAATGGTCATCAACCACCTCTCCTTAACTCATCTGCCCCAGCGAAAGACAATGGCTCCCCAGGTGAGGCCGGCGCCAAAGCCTGCCATCACCCCCAGATCCCCAGGGCCAAACCGCCCTTGAGCAATCCATTCGGCCAGGGCGATAGGCACCGAGGCCCCTGAGGTGTTGCCGTAGCGCTCCAGAACACTGGCCACCTGCTGGGTAGGCAACTGCAGGCGCTTGGCCACGGCATCGAGGATGCGCTGGTTGGCCTGGTGGATGAAGTAGCCTTGAACTGCCTCAGCTGGGATCCCGGCCCGAAGGAGGGCTTTCTCGATAATTTCCGGCACCGCCTGGACAGCAAACTTATAGACCTCGCGGCCGTTCATCACGATGGGACAACAGCGGTACTGTCCCACCTGCAGGGATCCCACCAGGGGCTTAGCCTCGGTGGCCATGGCCAAGCTAAGCAGATCGCTGCCCTTGCCATCGCTGCGCAGCTCAATGCTGAGGATCCCATCAGCTCCTGCTTCTCCCGCCTCCAGCACTACTGCCCCTGCCCCATCCCCAAACAGAACGCAGGTGGTGCGGTCTGTCCAATCGACGGTGCGGGAGAGCACATCTGCTGCCACCACCAGGGCCCGCCGGTACAGCCCGGTTTGTAGAAACTGGGCGGCTGTGGCCACCGCAAACACAAACCCTGTACAGGCTGCCGTCAGATCAAAGGCCACTGCCCGACTTGCCCCCAGGGCTGCCTGCACCCGTGGGGCCGAGCCAAAGCGATCGACGGCAGTGGAAGTAGCCAGCAGAAGCAAATCTAGCTCCTGCGGCAGGATCCCAGCGTGATCTAGAGCAGCTCTTGCCGCCTGAGCCGCCAGATCCACCACGCTCTGCTCAGGGGGCAGGATGCGTCGCTGGCGAATGCCGGTGCGGGGCCAAATCCACTCGTTGGAAGTTGCAACAATCTGGCTGAGGTCGTCGTTGCTTAGGCAGGGATCCGGCAGGGCAGCCCCCACCCCCACTAGGCGTACGCTTGGGAGGCCAGTGCTGGGCATGGGCACTACCCTTCCCTCCGCTCCAGGGATCCCAAGAAGGGGCCGGAGGTAGAGCCGCTCCGAAGGCTCACAGGGCGCTGCCCAGCACTGGCTTGAGATTCGCGAGTATCGACCATTTCCGCCTGCAGCCGCTGCAGGACTTTCTGCTCTGCCGCCTCTTTGGCTAGGCGAATGGCGTGGTACACCATTGGCGCCTTGGAGCTGCCGTGGGTGATAACACAGATGCCGTTAACCCCCAGCAGCAAGGCGCCGCCGTACTCCACATAGTCCATGCGCCGCTTGACCTGCTTGAGGTTAGGTTGGAGCAGCCAGCAACCCAGCTTGCCGCGCCAGCCCCGCGGCAGCTCTTCCCGCAGCACCTGGGTGATCACTTGGCCAACACTCTCAGCAAACTTGAGCAGGGCGTTGCCGACAAAGCCGTCGCAGACCACCACGTCAAAATTCCCAGTTAACACGTCCCGACCCTCGGCATTGCCAGCAAAGTGGATCCCTGGCAACTGGGCCAGGCGCTGGTGGGTGGCCAGGGCTAGATCGTTGCCCTTGTTGGGTTCCTCACCGATGTTGAGCAGGCCCACCCGCGGCCTCTCAATCCCCAGCACGCATTGGCAGTAGAGGGATCCCATGCGGGCAAACTGCTCCAAAAAACGGGGCCGGCAATCCACATTGGCGCCCACATCCAGCAAAAGCACCGGCTTTCCCTTGAGGGTGGGCAAAAGAGCAGCAATGGCTGGGCGGTCGATCCCGGCCAGGCGACCCAAGTTGAGATAGGCCGCCGCCATGGCAGCACCCGTGTTGCCGGCAGCCACCACTGCATCTGCCTGCCCAGCGCGCACCTGCTGCATGCAGACATTGATGGAGGCTTTTGGCTTTCGGCGCACCGCCAGCGGTTCCTCGGCCATGCCCACCTCTTCCTCAGCAGGCACAAGGGTAACCTTGGGAGGCAGGGGCCTGGGCAAAAAAGGCTCAAGAGCCTCTGGCCGACCAACCAGCGTGATCCCCACCCGCAGCCGCTGCTGGGCCAGTAGGGCGCCCTTGACAATCTCCTCGGGAGCGTAGTCGCCCCCCATGGCATCAACTGCAATTTGCACGAGCCGACCTCACCCTGGAACCCTTCTAAATAAGCAAACTTCGCGGACCGCCGCTGCTCCTTTGGGATCCCGCCAGCCGCGAGGGACTACCGAATTCTACCAAAAAACCCGTTCCCCAGCCCCGGCCTCTGGCTACGCCGAGTCAACCTAGACAGCCTAGCGCCCCCTCCTGGGGTGGCCTTGCACCCTCCAGCAGGAGAGCAGTTAGCTACGTACCGGTGACGCGAACCTGTAGCCCCTTTGTCAGAGGAAAAGCAGCTAGCGCTCTGCCTGGGCGTTCAAGCGGGAGACAACCAGGTACACCACAAAGAGAAACAGGGCTAGCAACGCCATAGGTCGATCCTTGGTCAGCATCTTTCGCCAGTGTCTGTAGGATAGGGTGCCCACCCGATCAGGAATTGAGTCGCCGTCCTTACATAAATGCATATTACTGTATAACACTATAGAGATATGCCATTCTCCCGCAGGTTGGTTCTCGGCGGAAGATCGACTGCCAACCTTGGCGATCCCCTCTCACTGGGTAGGCTCGGAGCTGGGCAGAGCCACCAGCAGGGCCTCCAGCAGCCGCTGCACCCGGCTGAGGCGCAGGCCAAAGTCGGCCAAAACGGGGCTGTTGGGGATGATGGCGTGGCGGAACCCCAGCTTAGCGGCTTCCTTGAGGCGCTGCTCCAACTGCGGCACCGGGCGCACCTGCCCCCCCAGGCCCACCTCGCCAATCAAGACCGTGAAGGGATCCAGCTGGCGATCCCGGAAGCTGGCGGCCACGGCCACCGCCACCCCCAAATCGGCAGCCGGCTCCTCCACCTGGATGCCGCCGGCAGAGGCGATGTAGGCATCGTATTTGGAAAGCGGGATCCCCACCCGTTTCTCCAGCACCGCCAAGATCTGCAGGAAACGGTTGAGCTCGAGGCCGGTGGCGGTGCGGCGGGGGAAGCTGTAGCTGGTGGGGCTGACCAGGGCCTGCACCTCGACCACCAAAGGGCGGGTGCCCTCGCAAGCGACGATGGTGGCCGTTCCTGGCGTGGCTTGATCCCGGCTGCTCAAAAAAAGCTGCGAGGGGTTGTCTACCTCCCCCAAGCCAGAGGCGGTCATCTCGAAAACGCCGATTTCCTGGGCTGCCCCAAAGCGGTTCTTGACGGCGCGCAGCAGGCGGTGGCTTTGAAAGCGATCCCCCTCGAAGTACAAGACGGTGTCCACTAAGTGCTCCAGCACCTTGGGCCCGGCCAGGGATCCATCCTTGGTAACATGGCCAACGATGAGCAGGGCCACCCCCAGTTTTTTGGCCACCCGCATCAAGAGGCTGGTGCATTCCCGCACCTGGGAGACGGATCCCGGCGCTGAGCTGAGCTGCCCCCAGAAGATGGCCTGAATGCTGTCGATGATGGCCACCTGGGGCTGCAGAGCCTGGATCTCAGCCACAATGGCCTCTAGCTCGGTCTCGGCCAGTAGGTAGAGCTGCTCGCTTTCGGACTCCGTCCCGCCGAGGCGATCTGCACGCAGCTTAATCTGTTGGGCTGATTCCTCCCCCGACACGTACAAGACAGGTCCGCCCTTGGCTAGATGAGCAGCAGTCTGCAGCAGCAGGGTGCTTTTGCCGATGCCCGGATCCCCGCCGATCAACACCAGGGATCCCGGCACGATGCCGCCCCCCAACACACGGTCAAACTCGCCAAAGCCCGAGGAAAGGCGGGGGTGGCGATCCAAGCGCACCTGAGTAAGAGGGAGGGCTGCCTGGGGGATCCCGTTGCCGCGGCCGCGCGGGGGGACAAGACGCTGCGGTGGCGCAAACTGGGGGGAGGGAGCGACGACCACCTCCGTCAGGGTATTCCAGGCGCCACAGTTGTTGCAGCGGCCCAAAAACTTGGGATAGCGCTCGCCGCACTGGCTACACTCCCAGACGGTTTTGGCCTTGGCCATGAGCAGGGATCCCGCCTCTTTCTCAGGCTACAAAGACTCAATCCCGCTGGCGCAATCAGGATCTCCGCAAGGGCTCCGACCGGCTGCCGCTAGCTGGGGGACATAGGAACGGCAGGCATGGGCACCTCTGGCAAGACTAGGGATCCGCACTGGGCGTGGTGGCGCAGCAGATGGTCACAGAGCACCAAAGCCACCATCGCCTCTACCATCGGCACCGCCCGCGGCAGCACGCAGGGATCGTGGCGCCCCCGCGCCACCAAGACCGTCTCCTGGCCGTCGAGAGTGACCGTGTTTTGAGGCTGGCGAATGGTGGCAGTGGGCTTGAAGGCCACCCGCAGGACGATATCTTCCCCGTTGCTGATGCCCCCCTGGATGCCGCCGGAGCGGTTGCTGCGGGTGCGCCAGCCGCTGGGGGTCATGTAGAACTCATCGTTGTGCTGCTTGCCCGTCAGGTAGGTGCCGGCAAACCCCGAACCAATCTCAAACCCCTTGCTGGCCGGCAGCGACATCACCGCCTTGGCCAGGTCGGCTTCTAGCTTGTCAAACACGGGGCAGCCCAGCCCGCGGGGCACATTGCGGGCCACGCACTCCACCACTCCCCCGAGAGAATCTCCTTCCCGCGCCGCTGCTTCGATTTTCTCAATCATCGCCGCCGCCGCTTCTGGGTTTGGGCAGCGGACGATGTTGGCTTCCACCTGCTCGGCTGTTACTGAGCTGGGATCCACCTGCGCCTCCACGTCTTGGACCCGCTGCACATAGGCCAGGATCTCCACCCCTGCCGCCAGACGCAGGATCTTCTTGGCAATGGCCCCAGCGGCCACCCGGCCAATGGTCTCCCGCGCCGAGGCCCGTCCTCCCCCCTGCCAGTTGCGGATGCCGTACTTAGCCTGGTAGGTGGCATCAGCATGGGAAGGGCGAAAGGTGGTGGCCATCTCGCGGTAGTCCTGGGGGCGGGCGTCCTGGTTGCGCACCAGGATGTGGATGGGCGTGCCCAGCGTAAAGCCCTGGAAAACCCCGGAGAGGATCTCGCAGCGATCCGCCTCCTGGCGCGGCGTGGTGATGGAACTCTGGCCGGGGCGGCGCCGATCCAGCTCCGCCTGGATGTCGGCCTCGCTCAAGGGCAGCCGCGGTGGGCAGCCGTCCACCACCACCCCCACCGCCCCCCCGTGGGACTCGCCGTAGGTGGTGACGCAAAACAAGACGCCGAAGGAGTTGCCGTTGGCCATGGGATCCCTGGGTTGCCGAAAGTTGAAAACCTGCCCGCTTTGGAGAGGGTCTGACCCTTGAGGGACTGTTTTCATTCTGCACCAGGGAACTGCCGAGCAGCGCGGTGCAACTGACGACAGCCGGCGATCCCCCGCAACACGAGGTGGGGATCCCAGCGCAGCTCTGGGTCAAGGGGACGCAGGTGGGGGTAGAGCAGCTTGCCATCGCCGCCGGTTACTAGCAGGGGCCCCTGGGGAAAGCGGCGCCGCCAGTCGGCGATGAAGTCCTGCAAGCCGGCCAGCAGGGTGTAGAGAATGCCGCTGCGGATGGCAGCCCCCGTGTCCCTAGCCCAGCGGGGGGGCAAGGGATCCGCCGCCTCCCACTCCGCTTTGGGCAGGCGGGCGGTGTGGTCGGCCAGTGCCTGCGCCTGTAGCCCTAGGCCGGGCAGGATCGCCCCCCCCACTAGGGATCCCTCCGGGTCAGCCCCCGTCAGGGTCAGGGCGGTGCCGGCGTCGATAACCAGACAGGGCCAGCCGTAGTGGATGCCGGCAGCCCAGGCGGCCAGCGCCCGATCCAGCCCCAGGCTGGGGTAGGGATCCCGCAGCGGCACCTGGGAGAGCTCAAGGCAATGCACCCACGGGGATCCCGGCGGCAAAGGGGCGGAGCCAACAGCAGCCAGCCACAGCTCCGTCTCTTCCGGCCAGGACAAAGGCTGGTGGGCAGGGAACTGTTCCACCTTGACCAAGGTCTCCCCCACAAACCAGCCCCAGCGCACGTGGGTGTTGCCCAGCACCGCGGCTAGCCACCGGTCGGGTTGGGCCTCAAAACTCATGCAGCAGCTCCGCCTCCCCGCAAAACAGCTCCACCGGCTGATCCGCAGGGATCCCGGCTAACTTTTTGGCGGTGGAAAGCTGCCATTCCGTTGTCAGGGCTTCTCCGGGCAGCAGCACCGCCCCCCGCGTCCCCACTCGGACAAATAAGCCCATGCGGGTGGGATCCACCTGCTCCAGCGAGGGGATGGCCACCTGGATGGACGCCGACTCCAGCTCCCCAGGTCGCAGGGGC
>NZ_JANSIV010000088.1:0-10882 GCF_047502705.1 Synechococcus sp. H70.1 | reverse complement strand
AGGGACTCCGTCCCGCTTGCGCAAACAGGAAGGGGTGGCGGCTGGACGGGAGCAGGGATCCCTTCTTCCTCCCTGGGGCCGACCAAGGCGCCTGCCCAGGAAGTCGTGGCCGGGGACGGGATCCCGCCAACGCGCCCGGAAACCTCTGACCGGGATCCAACCAGCGGCACTAGCCCCGCCCCCAGAAACAAGGCCAGCAGGCCGAGCAATCGAATGACAACAGTGGACATGGGCAGGGATCCCCTTGCCAACCCAACTCTAGGCTAGGCTACGCCCCCGCTGCTGCAGGTACTGGAAAACGGTGTTCAAGTCCTTGTCGCCCCGCCCGGAGCAATTGACCACCACCCGCTGCTGGGGGCCAAGCTGCGGCGCCAAAGTCTTCAGGTAGGCCAGGGCATGGGCCGTCTCCAGGGCGGGGATGATCCCCTCCAGGCGCGACAGCAGCAGCAGCGCTTCCACCGCCTCGTCGTCGGTAACCGCGTAGTACTCGGCCCGCCCGATCTCTTTTAGGTAGCTGTGCTCCGGCCCTACGCCAGGGTAGTCCAGACCGGCGCTGATGGAATGGGCCTCCTGCACCTGGCCTTCCTCGTCCTGCAGCAGGTAGCTCATGGCCCCGTGCAAGACCCCAATGCGACCGCGGCTGAGGGTGGCGGCGTGGCGGGATGTGTGCAAACCCTCCCCGGCAGCCTCAATACCGATGAGCCGCACCTGAGGATCGCGGATAAACTCGTTGAACAGGCCCAGGGCATTGGAGCCGCCGCCCACACAGGCCAGCAGCACGTCCGGCAACCCTCCCCATTTCTCCTGACACTGCTGCCGCGTCTCCTGGCCAATGACATCGTGAAAGGCCCGCACCAGCTTCGGGTAGGGGTGGGGCCCGGCCACCGTGCCAATGACGTAGTGGGTGGTCTCCACATGGGTTACCCAGTCGCGGATGGCCTCGGAGAGGGCATCTTTGAGGGTGGCCGTGCCGGCTTCCACCCCGCGCACCTCAGCGCCCAACAGGCGCATCCGCTGCACGTTGGGGGCCTGCCGCTCCATGTCCAGCGCCCCCATGTAGATGACGCATTCCAGGCCGAAGCGGGCGCACACCGTTGCCGTGGCCACCCCATGTTGGCCGGCGCCGGTCTCGGCGATGATCCGCCGCTTGCCCATGCGCACCGCCAGCAGCACTTGGCCGAGGGCGTTGTTGATCTTGTGGGCGCCGGTGTGGTTGAGGTCTTCCCGTTTGAGGTAGATCTGGGGGCCACCGTAGTGTTCGGTAAGCCGCTGGGCAAAGTAAAGCGGGCTGGGCCGACCGACAAAATCCCGCAACAAGCTGTGAAACTCGGCGCGAAACTCGGGATCCTGCCAGTGCCGCTCAAAGGCTTCCTCCAGCTCCGTCAGGGCGCTCATCAGGGTTTCCGGCACAAAGCGGCCCCCAAACGGCCCAAACCGGCCCTGGGGATCCGGGCGCACCTGGGGGTCAAGGGGATCCCAAGCAACAGCGTGGGCAGCAGCAAGAGGAGTTGAGGTCATGGCAAATCCGTTGCTGCGGGCTGGGCAGCCGGCAATAGGAGACAGGCTTCCCTATTCTACAAAAGTCGGAAACGCAGGAAGGCGACTATTTGCTGCCCTAGAAGGTGGGATCCCGCCAAAACCGGCTTTGAGTAGATGAGGCCGTCCGATTTTGTATGGACAAGCATCTGCAAGAGTTGCTCCAGCAAGAAGAGCAAAAGCGCATAGACGAGGAGTTGCGCCGCACTATACCCTTTCTCAAAGGAGTGGCAGTCTCTTTGTCGTTATTGCTAGCTTTTGCACGGTGATGGAAAGCGCTGAAGGTCTTTTTGGAGGGGTGCATCCGTCCCGCTGACGCGAACGGCGTGTTGTTTGTTTCTCCCCCTGGAAGCAGTGGACAACTGCGCCGCCATCCAGCGAGCTAGAGAAAAAATTGAACTGCTGCGCTCCGGGCAAAACCTCGATAGCGACCGGCAGATTAACAAGCTGGAAACCCTTCCTTACTCTCCGAGTCGGGGGTGAGGGAGCAGGTTAGGACAAAGGAGCCTAGAATGGCCCCAGTTCTGAAAACCGCTGCTTGCCAGTCTCCTGGTGGGAAAAGGGACCCCGCCTCTAGCCTCACCCGCTCTTATCGCCTCGACTATCCGGCTGACTTTGTCCCCCAAGGGGAATCCGATAGCAGCGACGGCCAGGTCTTTGTCGGCGAAGAGGGGGCCGAGCTGCGGGTTTGGGGTGGGTTTTTCAAGCAACACCCGCCAGCGCCCTGCAAGAGGAGTTGCAGCGCAGCCGAGAAAGCCGACGCCGGGTTACCTCTCAAGTTGCCAGTCAGGATTTTTTGGGGTCTCCGGCTACGAGCTAGGCAGCTTGCGGATTTTAAGCTCGTCCGCCCCTCTCTAGAGGCCGGCTTTGAATTGGTCTATCTGGCCAGCCGGCGCGAGCGCTACGACCGGGATGGGGAAGCCATAGCCCGGTGGCTCCCTGACCCAGGCCCCAGTTGGGGCATGATCGTAGGGATCCCTGACAAAACCCAATGGCCGAGAGACCGCTGGACAGTTGGCTGCGGGAACGGATGCAAGCCGTTGGCCTTTCCTCATGGCGGGCCTTGCAAGCCCGGGCAGGGCTCAGCCGCCGCGCCCTCGAGCAGGTGCGCCAAGGGCGGTGGGGATCCCTGCGCCTGGAGCAACTGCAGAAGTTGGCTGCCGCTCTCCAGTGGGACGTGGGATCCCTGCTTGGCGGCGGAAGGGGCTCTGACAATGCAGAGGCAATCTTCTTCCTGCTGCAGCCGCTGCTGACCAGCTACCCCACCGTCCGCGAGATTGCCCGGCGCAAGCCGGATTGGCCGGCCCAAAACATGACGGCTCTGTTCCGGTCGCTGGATGCCCTGCTGCAGCAGTGGGGGTATGAAGCCATCGGCAGCCCTCTTGAATCTGTCCCCTTCGACCCGCAACTGCACCAGCCGGATCAGCCGGACATTCGGCCTGGGGATCCTGTCTATATCCGCTTTGTTGGCTACCGCTGCGGCGAACGCATTCTTTGCCCGGCCAAAGTTAGTCGCTCCCTGCCCGGAGGATTGAGCTGATGGCACCCGTCCCCAAAGCGACGCTGGCTATTGATTTTGGCACTAGCAATACGGTTGTGGCGGTTTGGGATCCTGGACAAGAAGCGCCCCGCCTGCTCAGCCTTCCCGGCCTCTCCCGCCCCGGTTACGCGGCCATTCCCAGCCTGGTCTACGTCAAGGGAAAAGGCCAGCTCTTGGTGGGGGAAACCGTGCGCGCCGGGCGGTGGGGAGCAGTGGATCCGCAGCGCTTGTTTCAGGGCTTCAAGCGGGATCTGGTGGCGGAGTTTGTCCCCCCGCCGCGAGTTCTCGATGGAGAGCGCTACGATGCCGAGAGGGTAGCCCAGGCTTTTTTGCAGGCAGTGATGGAAGCCATCCAGCAAGAATACCCGCAGCCGCAACAGGTGGTGTTTACAGCTCCCGTCGGCTCTTTTGAGCGCTACTTAAACTGGCTGCGGAGGGTGGCCGGGGATCCCATTCAGATTGTGGACGAGGCCACGGCTGCTGCCCTGGGCTATGCGGTTGACCAGCCGGGATCCCTTGTGCTGGTGGTGGATTTCGGCGGCGGCACCTTGGATCTCAGCCTGGTGCGCACCCTTCCCCCTCAGCCGGGCAACCCCGTCCTCAAGGCGGAGGTGATTGCCAAGGCCGACGCCTACGTGGGTGGGGTGGATATCGACATCTGGATTGCCGAATACCTGCTGGGGCAACTGGGGCTGAGCCGGCAGCAGATGGGAGCCCTGAGCTGGATTACCCTTTTGGAGCAGGCAGAACAGCTCAAGATTACCCTTTCTACCCAGCCCAAGGCGGTGGGCAGTTGGTTTGACGACGAAGCCCTAACCGCCTATGAGCTGCAGTTGGATCGGCAGGTGCTGGAGGAGATTTTAGAAACCCACCAGCTCTTGGATCAGATCCGCCAGTGCCTAGACGAGGTGCTCCTCACTGCCCAGGCCAGGGGAGTGGGCAAAGGCCAAATTGAGCAGGTGCTCCTGGTGGGAGGCAGCTCCCAACTGCCGGCAGTCCAAGAGCTGCTCCGCTCCTACTTTGGCAAAAAGAAAGTCCGCTGCGAACGCCCCTTCGACGCCGTGGCCCTGGGCGCCCTGCAGGTGGGCCGCCAAGTTAAGCTGGAGGATCGCCTGCACCACAGCTACGCCATCCGCCTCTGGGATCCCTTGCAAAAAAGCTATATCTACTACCCTCTGTTTGAGCGGGGCAGCCCCTACCCCTGCCGACGCTCCGAGCCCTTGATCTTGCAGGTGGCCAACGATGGGCAAACCGAAATTCGCCTCGATGTGGGAGAAGTGGCTCAGGTGGCCCAAGCCGAGGTGGTTTACGACGAGCTGGGGCGCATGAGCAGCCGCCAACTCACTCGACAAACCGATTTTCGATCCCTGGCCCCCGGCGCCGAGCCGGCTTGCCTGGCCCGCCTGCAGCCCCCAGGCCGCGCAGGAGAAGATCGCCTCAAGGTGGAATTTGCCGTCGATGCCTCGCGGCGGCTGCTGGCCACTATCTTCGACTTGCAAACCCAGCAGCTTTTGGTAGAGGCCCAGCCCGTAGCCACCCTGAGTTAAAGAAAGGCACTTAGCCTCTTATCGCACCAAAACCCAAACAGCTGACCCTCCTCCCCTCTGCCTGAGGGAGAGGGGCTGGGCGCTTGGCTTGGCGGCAAAGTGTCCTATGTTTGTTTGAAAAGACTATAACCCGATCGGTTGGATGGAGATTTGTTGGGCCTAGCTTGAGCAATTCAGTATTTGAGAAAAAGCCTTGTTTCCACCACCACCCCCCTCTTTTGCCCGTCCCCCCCTGGACTTTATCCCGCCGGCCTACAGCCCCTGGGTGCTACGGCTTGTCCACGGGATCCTGCCGCTGCTGTTGCGGCTGAGGGTGCGGCCCTGGCTTCCTTCCGGCATTGCCAAAATCGAGGCTAGGGGCGTGGAGACCCTGGCGCAGCTCTACCACCAGTTTCAGGCGGGCCAGATCCGGCTGATCCTCGCTTTCCGCCATGTGGAGGTGGATGACCCCCTGGTGGGCCTCTACGTGCTCTCTCGCCTGGTGCCCCAGGCTGCCCGTCGCCAAGGGATCCCCCTCCGCAAACCCATTCACGCCCATTTTCTCTACGACCGGGGCATGCCTCTTTGGGGAGGCGAGTGGCTAGGGTGGCTTCTGTCTCGCCTGGGCGGGATCCCTGTGCACCGGGGACGGCGGGTGGATCGGCTGGCGCTGGCGGCGGCGCGGCGCCTACTGCTGGAGGGCCAGTTTCCTTTTGGGATCGCGCCGGAAGGGGCCACCAACGGCCACAGCGAGCGGGTCAATCCTCTGGAGCCGGGAACAGCGCAGCTGGCCTTTTGGTGTGCCGAAGACCTGGCCAAAGCCGGTCGTTCGGAGAAGGTGGTTGTGGTGCCCATCGGGATCCAATACCGCTACCTGAAGCCTTCTTGGAAAAAGCTGGAGCGCCTGCTAAGCCACCTCGAGCGCCTCAGTGGCCTGACGCCGCCGGCGGCTCCCAAGCCTTCCGCAAACCGCCACTGGGCTCAGCGGATTTGTGGCCTGGCCCACCACCTGCTGGCCCAGATGGAAACGTTTTACGGCCTTCCCCCTCTTCCCTCTGGGGAGCCTTTCAACGCCCGCCTGGAGCGGCTGCTCCACACGGCGCTGCAGACGGCCGAGACCTACTTTGGCCTATCTCCCCAAGGGGATTGGAACAGCCGCTGCCGCCGCATCGAAGAAGCCGCCTGGACCCAGATCTACCGAGAAGAATTGCGGCATCCTGGATCCCTGGCTCCGCTGCAGCGGGGGTTGCTCGACTGGAAAGCCCAGCAGGCCACCCTCTACCTACAGCACATGCGCCTGGTGGAAAGCTGCGTGGCCGTGCAGGAAGAGTACTTGCTGAGTAAGCCTTCTTTTGAGCGGCTGGCAGAAAGTGCCCTGATCCTGTTTGATGTCTTGGCCCGCCTGCGCGGCGATCCCTACCCGGCCCGGCCTCGCCTGGGTTGGCGAGAAGTTCAGGTTACGGTGGGGGATCCCATCTGGGTGAGCCAGCGATGGGAACGCCAGTACCGCCAAGGCCGCCAGGAAGCCAGACAGGCAGTAGCCGAGCTAACTCAAGATTTGCAACTTGCTCTCGAGCGCATGATCTCTTGAAGCAGCAATATGCCTGGCTGGCACAGTTGCCTGTGGTAGGGATGCGGAGCCCTTTCTCCCGCTCCCCTCTCCCAGAGGGAGAGGGGCTGGGGGTGAGGGCGGATCCCCCTGGGAGAGCCGACTTTAGTCGGAGGAGTGTCAAGACCATCTATAAGCAATGGCTAGGCCAGTTGCTCCTTTGACGTAGTCAATGTCTTCGCGGAACTTTTTGAGCTTCTGCTTTTAGATTGCATAGGCAGCATCAAGGACGGTGGTAGGGGAGCTAAGACGCTTTGGAAGTTTCCCCTTCCCAAAGACAAGAAGACTCAACCTTTGCCGGGTACTGCCCTAGCTTTTGGGAAGACGGCAGCGGGGATAAAGGTCTCCCCAAAAAGCAAGGGATCCCTTCCCCAGGGATCCCTCTTCTAAGACCCATTGAGACTAGAACAAGTTAGTCGCGCTCAATGTACAAAAAGAGCACGGCCATGGCCACTGCCGGCAGCAGCCAACCGACAATGGGGACGAAAATCCAAGGAAGATAAGCAGCAGCGTAAGAACCGGTCATAGTTTTGCTCCTCTCCAGTGCCTTGACAAGCTTGACAACTAATTCACCAACCCTCGAAAGATGGCGTCGATCCCGGCAAAGTTCTCCAACAGGAAGTAGGCAGCAAACACACCGCCCATACCTCCCAAGAAAAATCCTGCCGTCAGATCCCCCCATCCACGGGCTGTAGATAGAGGATTGGCTCCCGGCGTTTCCGGCTTGTTTCCGAAGGTAACGCTGCCATAGGCGGACATGCAGGCGGTTCCCAGCAGCACCAGGGCCATCGCCGTGACCAGACCACCCAAATTAGCTGCCTCAGGATAGTCCCGCAGCGGGCCCACCACGATTTCCGGTCCCACTAGGAAATAGCCATGCGCCAGCCCAATCTCCAGCCCCCGCAACAGCGGCGACAGCCCAGGACGGTTGATGGGAAGATTGTTGAGGAACAGACGTGTAACAGGAGAGTCGCTAATCGGCGTCGAAAGGTGGCCCTCGCAGGGATCGTCGTTGAAGGTGCGAATGTAATCCATGTCCGAAGGTCCTGCCTGGAATTTTGGGATTCATTCTACGGGGCCTCAGTTCCCCTCTCAGCAGCCGCCATCCGGATCGTTAAAAAAGTTCATGCTTGCTTAACAGAGATATAGCCCCTCTCAACCCTCCAGGACATTGGTACCGTTTCCATTAGCCTCAACCCCTCTTCCCGCCAGAGCCCGACAGAAGCGGGATCTCCAGCTAGTCTACCGCCCAGGGATCTCCGTTCCGGCGGAAAACAAAAAAGCCTAACTGTTTTCAGCTAGGCCCATTAGCAAACCTGACACCACTACGCTGGGAGTTGGGTAGAACTAGAAGCCCGAGCCAAGGCCCACATAGGAGCCATAGAAGAAAAGCCCCACCACCGTAATCACACCCAGACCAACAACCACAGCCACTATCCACAGGGGAATCCTTGCCTGACTGGTCATAGCAACTGGCCTCCACAAGAAGTAGATCTTTAAGGAAAGCTACAGCCCCAAGGAGGGATGAAGGTAAGCCTACCTCCCTACCGCTTTTCTTCAACTGACTGTCAGAAGCAGAGATAACCTAAGCCTTAGTTGATAAAGTAGCTAGAAAACAACAGGCCAAGCACAAACACCAACAACAAGCCCAGGTAGAGGGAGGTGCGGTTTAGCTCTACCGGCTGGGTATTGGGGTTCCTTTCAGGTTGATCAGCCATAGGGTTTCACCGTTGAATAAACTGCATTGCAGCAATGGCTCCCAGAAAGAAGACCGTTGGGATCGCCAGCGTGTGTACTGCCAACCAGCGGACAGTAAAAACAGGATAAAAAACAGGCTCATCAGATTTGGTAGCTGGTTTAGTTGCCATCGCTCAGACCTCGCCTCTTAGGACATTACAAACTGCAACAGTTACGAAGCTGCTACCCTCGCCTTGCCCTAGCGCGTTAGCCTCTCCAGCTGCTCGAGAGCGTTGAAGCGGTCGCTTACAATTGGCAACTCCTGACGCTCTGCGGTGAAATACTCATTGGGGCGCGGCGTGCCAAAAATATCATAGGCTAGGCCGGTGCTAACAAAAAGCCAGCCGGCCAAAAACAAGGCGGGAATGGTCAGGGCATGAATAACCCAGTAGCGGACACTGGTAATAATGTCAACAAAAGGTCGCTCTCCGGTGTTGCCAGCCATGAAACTCCTCCCTGCGGTAAGGGCAAAGGCGCTTTTTGAACTTCTTGAGTCTATACCTCAATCATAAGGACTTCGAGGCCCAACTACAAGTTAAAGCCAGATCCCACCCTAACCTGCCGGGAACTCCTCCTGGAGCCAGGCAGGAGAAAACGTTACAAGCCAGCAGCCGGGGGCAGCCCAGAGCTAGGAACCTCACCGCAAAACCAACTGGCCGGCTCCCACCAGCAGGCCGTGAGCTCCAGCAAGCCAGTTAGGGAGGGGAGAATGGGAAGCAGCGGAACATGCCACACTGGATCCCATCTTCCAATAGCAGCGCCCATGGATCCCTGTCTAATCCCTGTCAAGCTTCCCCACAGCTCCTACGACATTCTCATCCAGTCCTCCGCAGGCCCTAGCGGCCACAGCCTCAGGCAGTTGGGATCCCAGCTGCGAGCTTTGGGGCTAGCCGGCAAGGTGCTGGTGGTGAGCCATCCGGGTATTGCCAAGCATTTTGCCGAAAAGTTGATGCAAGGGTTGCAACAAGCCGGGTTTGCCGCCCATCTTTTTCTGTTGCCCGCCGGCGAGCGCTACAAGACCCTGCGCTCGGTGGCCAAGATCTATGATGCTGCCTTGAGCTTTGGCCTGGAGCGCTCCTCCACCCTCGTGGCCCTAGGAGGCGGGGTAATCGGGGATATGGTGGGGTTTGCTGCCGCCACCTGGCTGCGCGGGATCCCTTGGGTGCAGGTGCCCACCTCGCTTTTGGCCATGGTGGATGCGGCCATTGGCGGCAAGACCGGGGTCAACCATCCCGGGGGGAAAAACCTAATTGGGGCCTTCTACCAGCCGCGCCTGGTGTGGATTGATCCAACGGTGTTGCAGACCCTGCCCCGGCGGGAGTTTACTTCAGCCCTAGCCGAAGTGATCAAGTACGGCGTCATCCAGGCTGCCGACCTGTTTGAGTTTTTGGAAGACCGGCCCAGGCTGAGCCGCTATGCCGACTTTGCTCCCGCAGATCTGCACTATCTGCTGCGCCGCTGTGCCGAGTGCAAAGCCTGGGTGGTGCAGCAGGACGAACGAGAGGGGGGCCTGCGGGCCATCCTCAACTATGGCCACACCCTCGGCCATGCCCTGGAAACTGTTACCGGCTACCGCCGCTACCTGCACGGGGAGGCGGTTGCCATTGGCATGGTGGCTGCGGGGGAGATCGCCCGTCGCCTGGGGTGGTGGAGCGCGGCTGAGGCCGAGCGGCAGCGACGCCTTATCGAAAGGGCAGGGCTGCCCAGCCACTGGCCCGCCGGGATCCCTTGGGAGGCGGTGCTGCAGGCGCTGCAGGCGGACAAAAAAGTCAAGCAAGGGCGGATCCGCTTCGTTCTGCCCCGCCGGATTGGCCAAGCGGAGCTGACCGATCAAGTCGAGCTGGCGGATGTGCAGGCCGCTCTGGCGGCGATGACGGCAACCTCTTGAGCCCTAGAGAGCCCTAGAATTAGGAAAAGCTGAGGACAAGAAAGCATGGGACGGCAACAACGGGTAGCCATCTTGGGGGCCACAGGGGCCGTAGGAATGGAGCTGCTGAAGCTGCTGGAAGAGCGCCGCTTTCCGGTGGCAGAGCTGAAGCTGTTGGCCTCGCCCCGCTCGGCGGGCACCTACTTGACCTTCAAGGGAGAACGGATCCCGGTGGAGCCGGTTTCAGAAGCGTCCTTTCGGGGTCTGGACCTGGTGTTGGCCTCTGCCGGGGCAAGTGTTTCCAAAACTTGGGCCAAGACCATCGTCGAGGCAGGGGCAGTGCTAATTGACAACTCCAGCGCCTTCCGCCTGGATCCCGATGTCCCCCTGGTGGTGCCGGAGGTCAACCCCCAGGAAGCCTTTCGCCACCAGGGGATCCTCGCCAACCCCAACTGCACCACCATCCTAATGTGCGTGGCCATCTACCCACTGCATCGCCACATCCCGCTGCGCCGTGTGGTGGCTGCCACCTACCAGTCCGCCAGCGGGGCCGGGGCCCGCGCCATGGTGGAGCTGGAGGAGCAAACCCGCGCCTACCTGCAAGGCCAGCCGTTGCAGCCGCAGGTGTTCCCCTATCCCATTGCCTTCAACCTCTTCCTCCACAACAGCCCCCTGCAAGAAAATGGCTACTGCCAGGAAGAGATGAAGATGGTCAACGAGTCCCGCAAGATTATGGGATCCCCCCACCTACGGCTGACGGCTACCTGCGTGCGGGTGCCGGTGCTGCGCACCCATGCCGAGGCCCTCAACCTGGAGTTCGAGCAGCCCTTCCCGGTGGAACAAGCCCGACAAATTCTGGCCCAGGCTCCTGGGGTGGTGCTTATCGAAGATTGGGAACGCAACCGCTTCCCCATGCCCATTGATGTAGCCGGCAAAGACGAAGTGGCCGTGGGCCGCATCCGCCAGGATATCTCCGAGCCCAAAGCTCTAGAGCTGTGGCTGTGCGGGGATCAGATCCGCAAAGGAGCAGCCCTCAACGCCATTCAAATTGCCGAGCTGCTTTTGAA
>NZ_JANSIV010000087.1:0-5539 GCF_047502705.1 Synechococcus sp. H70.1 | reverse complement strand
ATCTTGGCCCGCGCCCGGTCGATGGCGGCGTTTAGTTGTCGGCTAACCGTCTGCCCCGCCCGTTCCACCTGGGTTTGGATATTGCGCTGGGTGGAGCGGGTGAGCAGGCCCACCGTTACCAAGCTCAACACCAGTACAATCAAGATGGCGACCGGTAGAACAAAGCCACGCTCGCGGATCCTGCGCCGATCCACCGGGATCTTCAGAGAGCCAAGCAGACGCAGGGCAAGCTTGAGCAACAGCGGAGAAGGAGCAGACATAGCCGTACGCGGGTAAAGGCTACCAGGATAGCAACAGTATGCAAGGGATCCCGATTGCAGACATCCCCACCTCTGGGGGGAACCGCCGGGCTGCCCAAGCGCTCCGCCCGCTCACGCGACCACCCCCGGCCCCTCTCCCTCAGGGAGAGGGGAGGAGGATAGGGGCTCTGTACTTAGAGAATTCCCAGTTGTTGCGCCTTGAGCAGAGCAGTGACACGGTCGGTGGCGCCCAGCTTGCGGTAGGCAGTGCTGGCGTATTCTTTCACGGTTTCCACGCTGAGGCCCAGGCGGCGGGCAATCTGCTTGTTGGCCAAGCCTTGGCTCATCAGTTGCAACACACAGAGCTCGCGGGGGGTAAGCTTGGGCAACTCTTGGGAAGCAGGCAGCCAGTCTTGGTCGGGGTTGGCCAAGATCTGGCGAAGAACGCGGGCCAGCTCCGCCGGGTCAGTTTCTTTGGAGAGGTAGCCTTTGGCCCCCGCTCGTCGCGCCGCCTCGATCAGGGCCGGCTCCTGAAAGGTGGTCATCATCACCACCACCACCGACAGGCCCAGCTCAACAATCTGCTGGCAGGCCAGGATCCCATCTCCATCCGGCATGCGCACATCCAAAATGGCCACCTCGGGAGGGTTGTGGCGGCAGTACTCAACGGCCTGGGATCCCGTCTCCGCTTCGGCCACCACCTCAAATCCTTGCGCTTGCAGGGCAAACTTTAGCCCCAGCCGAAATAGGGGATGGTCGTCGGCAATCAGAACTCGCACAGGGGAACTCATGGCAGGGGATCCCGGCCAGGGAGAGAGCTAAGCTTAATCTGCCCAAAAAGGGAGCTAGCCCAAGCGCTCCGCGCCGCTAACGCCACCACCCCCGATCCCTAGGGAGCTAGTTTTTCACAAAGACCATGCCGTGGGCGCTGGGGCTAAAGGTGGGATCCAGTTGGGTCTGGGCGTTGTACAAGGCGCCAGTTAGATCGGCTCCCTCCAGAAAAGCTCCCCGCAGGTCGGCCCCGCGCAGATCGGCCTGGATTAGGTTGGCTCCTGTCAGGTCAGCGCCGGCGAGAATGGCCCCGCGCAAATCCGCACCGCTGAGGTTGGCTACCTGAAGGTTAGCCCCTGTGAGATTGGCCTGCTGCAGGTTGGCTTGCCTGAGGTCCGCCTCCCACAGAAAGGCCCCGCCCTGATCCGTGCTGCTCAGGTTGGCGCCGCGCAAATCGGCCAAGTTGAGGATTGCCTGGGAGAGGTTGGCAGCTTGCAGGTTGGCCTGCTTGAGGATGGCTTCTTTGAGGTTGGCCCCCCGCAAATCCACGCCTGGCAGCTCCGCTCCCGTTAGGTCGCAGGCGGGGCAATCTTTGCTGGGGGCAACAACTTGGGATCGGCCCAGTTGGGCATCCAGCTCCAGTTGAGCAAAAACAGGAAGTGCCGGGATCCCGACCACCCCGCCGAGGAGACCGACCCAAAACTGGGGCCATGCCATCTTTTTCACCGGGATCCCTCTCTCACCGTCGGCCTCTCTCCCTCTGGGAGAGGGGAGCTGGGGATCAATCTAGAACTATAGCTGCTTGCGGGGGATCCGCCATCCAGTTGCCACCTGGCCTGGGGGCGGCTGGCAGCGGGGGCAAAAGTGGGCTGAGCGGCCCGCCAGTTTAAGCCGCTGAATGGGGGTGCCACAGAGGCGGCAGGGATCCCCTTCCCGACCGTACACCCAGGCTTGACCTTGATAGTTGCCGTTGAGCCCACGCAGATCCCGGTAATCGCGCAGGGTGGTGCCCCGCTGCTCCAGCCCAACCCGCAACACCTCGATCAAAGCTTGCCGCAGGCGGCTTTTGGCAGCGTCGGAAAGCTGTGAGGCGGGCGTCAAAGGGTGAATGCCGCTCAAAAACAGGGCCTCATCAGCGTAAATGTTGCCCACCCCCGCCACCAGCCCCTGATCCAGCAGGGCAGTTTTGATGGGGCGGCGGCTCTTCTGCAAAGCCGCTTGGAAATAGATTTCTGAAAAGGCTGGCGACAGCGGCTCCGGCCCCAAGCTCTGCAGGGCGGGGATCACCGTCTCCGGCTCCACCCCGGCGGGCACCAGCCACATCTGGCCAAAGGTGCGCAGATCAACAAAGCGCAGCTCCCACCCCTGCTCCAGGCGCAGCCGGACGCGAGTATGAACCGGCAAAGGCGCGGATCCCTGAACCCAGAGCAGTTGCCCGGTCATGCGCAGATGCACACCCAGAACCGCTCCGGAGTCCAGGGATCCCAAGAGATACTTGCCTCGCCGCTGCCACTGGGTCAAACAGGTACCAGCCAGCCCCTGCTCAAACTCCTCTTTGCCAGGGTAGGCCACGGTGCGAGGGAGAAGCACCTCCACCGCCAGGATGCGCAGACCTAGAGTAAGGCGCTGCAGATCCCGCCTGACGGTTTCAACCTCGGGCAGCTCGGGCACAGGACAGGAAGGCCAAAAACTTGGTTTACTTGGCAGAGGTAGCTTTGGCTTTGGGCTTGGGCTCTTCCACCACCTCCAGCTCGTCCTCGCGGAAGTTGTTGGTGTTGATGTTGTAGTAGTTAACCTTGTCAAAGCGGACGATCACCGGGTAGAGGATGCCACTGGTATCCACCGCTGCCACCGTCCCCACATCCCGATACCAGTAGGATTCTTTCCGCAACACACGGACTTTGGCACCACGCTGAATCGCCATAGGGGTTTTCTCCGTTGACCTGCACTTCAGATTACCCTAGTCGGTGGGACGGCTGCGATTTCCGAACTTTTGTAACAGGGATCCCTGCCGTTCTGGGCTAAGGGGAGGAACACAGCAGAGTAGCTTGGTAGCCCTTCGTCCCGCTAGCGCGAAAGGACTCCGTCCCGCTAGCGCGATTACTGGGGGGCAGAAAAGCCTTCGAGCGACTTGAGTGCACCTACCCTGCTGAAAAACCCGGACAGTGCCGAAAGCCAGTCAGTAAGCGGAACCTTGAGGCTTTGTCTCTAGGAACGGTCTAGAGGCGTCTTGACAGCGCCTTTACGGGTCCAACTGTGGACTGCGTAAGCATCCCCCGACCGGGGGTGTGTCAACGGTTGCCTAATCGTCTTCTTGCAATTATGAAGAAATGCAAACTATACTAAAGGGCAGGGAGCGTTCTTCCAGATTTGCCCCAGAGCACCCAGCGGAGGTTCCTATGTCCAACCCCAACCTGTCTGAGCCCAAGTTTGGCTTTAACGAATATGCCGAGCGTCTCAACGGTCGCGCAGCCATGATTGGCTTTGTCCTGGCCATTGTCATCGAGGCGGTGACCGGCCAAGGCGTCGCCTCTTGGCTGGGGCTGATCTAGAAAACTTGGCTTGCGGCAACCCCCCTCTCCTTGAGGGAGAGGGGGGAGCGAGGGCAAAATCAAGTAAACCACCTGCCTCCAACTGAGCAGACTTTTGGTAGCCCTACAGTTGGCAAGCCAACCGCGAGCCTCTGGACTGGTTTACCTTCAGCTCCAATCGACCGTTACCAGTGCCCAATACCGCGTTATGCGGCCTTCTTCCTGGCCCTGACCCTACGGGTAGAAGGCAGGGCCTCTGCAGTTTCTAGCTGATCCCTTCCTGGCGTTTGGCAATGGGCATGCGCCAGCCGGTGCCAAAAGCCCGATCGGTAACCCGCAGTCCCGGAGGGGCTTGGTGGCGCTTGAACTCGGCATTTTGCACCAGCCGCAGCACCTGCTGTACAGTATCGGCATCAAACCCTTGGGCCACCAGCTCGGCAGCGGATTGGTGCTGTTCAATGTGCCGCTGCAGGATGGCGTCCAGCACGTCGTAGGGGGGTAGGCTGTCGCTATCTCGCTGGTCCGGCCGCAGCTCTGCCGAGGGGGGCTTGGTGAGGATGGGAAGAGGGATCCGCTCCTGCTGCCGGTTGATCCAGCGGGCCAGGCGGTAGACCCAGGTTTTGGGCACATCGGAGATCACCGCCAAGCCGCCGGACATATCCCCGTAGATGGTGCAGTAGCCCACCGCCAGCTCCGACTTGTTGCCCGTGGTCAAAAGCAGCCGGCCAAACTTGTTGGAGAGGGCCATGAGCAGGGTGCCGCGGATGCGGGACTGCAGGTTCTCTTCGGTGATGTCGGGGGGGAGGCCAGCAAAAGGCTCGGCCAGGAGATGGTGGTAGCTCTCCATAATCGAGTGAATGGGCAGCTTTAGGGTCGGGATCCCTAGGTTTTGCGCCAGTTGGTAGGCGTCCGTCAGGCTGCCGGGACTGGAATAGGGAGAGGGCATGAGCACTCCCAGCACCCGCTCTGGCCCTAGGGCGTCGGCGGCAATGACGGCAGTAACAGCCGAGTCGATCCCTCCCGACAGGCCCAGCAACACCTCGCGAAAGCCACATTTGCTGACGTAGTCGCGGGTGCCCAAAACCAAGGCTTGGTAGAGCTCCGCTTCCGGCTCTGTTGGCCAGCGGGATTCCGGCGGGCTGGGTTCCTCATCACGGGGATGGAGCAGCGCCTCCACATCCACGATGAGCCGATCCGGCGCAAAAGCAGCGGCTTGGGCCACCAGCCGGCCGCGGCCATCTAGGGCGCAACTGGCCCCGTCAAAGATGAGGTCGTCGTTGCCTCCCACCTGGTTGACATAGAGGATGGGCAGGGCGTGCTTGCGGGCTAGGGATCCCAGCATCTCCACCCGCAATTTTTGCTTGCCCAAGCTAAAAGGGGAGGCGGAAAGGTTAATCAGCAAATCGGCGCCGCAGCGGGCCATCTCTTCTACTGGATCGCGGTGGTAGCGGCGGTGCTGCCAGAAGTCGCGGTCGTTCCAGATGTCCTCACAGATGGTAAAGCCCAGTCGGCGGCCCCGGTACTCAATGGGCGGGGGCGGGGATCCCGGCTCGAAGTAGCGATCCTCGTCGAAGACATCGTAGGTGGGCAGGAGCGACTTCTGAAACCAGTGGCGGATCTGCCCCCTTTCCAGCCAGGCTGCCGCATTGTAGAGGGGCCGCCCCTCCGGCAGAGGGTTGGGCTGCACGGATCCCACCACCACCGGAATGCTCTCCTGCAGCCGGGCGGCCAACTGCTGCAAAACTTGGCCGGCCCTCTCGATGAGAGCTGGATAGAGCAGCAGATCCCGGGGTGGGTACCCCAACAGGGCCAGCTCAGACGTAATGGCCAGCTCCGCTCCTGCCGCCGCCGCTGCCTCGACCGCCGCACGGATGCGTTCAGCATTGCCGCTGAGATCGCCAACGGTGTAGTTGAGTTGCAACAGCGCTACCTTCACTTGGATCCCCTTGGCCGAGAACGGTTGCCCGGCAAATGGCAGACTCCACGATGATAGGCCAG
>NZ_JANSIV010000086.1:0-910 GCF_047502705.1 Synechococcus sp. H70.1 | reverse complement strand
CAGGGCTGTTCCTGAGCCGCCTCGAGTGGGATTTGGAGGGCTTTCGGCTGGAACGATCTCCGGCATTGCCCGCGGCATCCAGGCCAACTGGGAGCTGCATTTTTCCGACACCCGCCGGCGCATTGCGATGGGGGCCAGCAAGCAGCCCCACTGTCTGTTGGATTTGATCTGGCGGCAGAGGGCTGGGGAGCTGCCGGCGGAGAAGCAACCACCCCAACTGCTCCTTCGGCATCGATGTTTCTCCGGAGAACAAGGCCGAGCATGCTGCAGGAGTATCGCATTGACTTGGTGGTGCTGGCCAAATACCTGCAGGTCTTGAGTGGGTGGCTGCTCCGCCAGGCGCCGCCGGTGATCAACCTGCCTGCTTTTGCCGGCGCCAACCCCTACCCGCGTGCCCACCAGCGGGGCGTCAAGATCATTAGCGCTACTGCCCACGGAGCTGGACGGGGGCCAATCATCGATCAGGAGTGGTGCGGGTGAGTCACCGCAACACGGTAGCCGACCTCATTCGCAAGGGCCGCGACATGGAGCGCCTAGTCCTGGCCCGGGCCGTGCGCTATCACCTGGAAAATCGCGTGCTGGTCTACCCCAACAAGCCGGTGGTGTTGCTTAGGGGAGCTGCGCCGTTCCAAGGGATCCCTTCCCCAGCAGGGCGGCGCTCCAGAAAGAGAGCTGCTCTGCCAAACTGGAAAGCAAGAGTAGAGGTGGGATTATGGCCTTCGATTGGTTTCGCCGTCGCTACACCGACTCCAAGGGTGGAGCAGAATCCTCTCCCCAAGACCCTGAGTTGGCGGCCCCCCCAGCGCCAGAGCCGGCAGCTATGTCGCCAGAGGACTACTTGGCCTTTGCCAAGGCCGCCTATGCCAACCTAAAGGCGCGGGCTGCAGCCCAAGCCACTCAAGCAGAGGTT
>NZ_JANSIV010000085.1:0-912 GCF_047502705.1 Synechococcus sp. H70.1 | reverse complement strand
GATCAAACTCAGCTTGTACCCGACCGTCCAATAGGCGCCGGATGCGCACCAACTGATTGGGCAGGATGTTCGGACGAGTGGGATCCGGAGCAAATAGCACCGACTGGTTGCCCAGCTGGGCATAGACGGGACGATAGACGATCTCCGCCTGGTTAGGCCGGAAGTTCAGGCGAGCAAAGAGAGCCAGGGCATCTTCAGGAGTGCCATCGCCGGCCACGCCCCGCTGCCGCACCACAAAGCTGGCGGAGAAGGATCCCTGCTGTAAAATTACGTCGATACTGCTTTCTCTAAGATCAGTGGAACCCAAAAACTCGCCTGTGACTTCGTTGAGAACGCCAGGAACCCTTGTAGTCAGAGAAGCCTGCCCCTCCAGAACTACCTGGTCTCCAGATCTGCTAACTAGAATTCTCGTAAGTCGGAGGGTCAACCTTCCTATAGGAACGGGTTCTTGTACTTCTTCTCTGCTCTCAAATACTTCTAGTGTCCCGTCAGGCCTTAATGTTGTCAACGTACCTGAAACTCTCTCTCTTAGCTGCGTGATTACTACCTCACCTGAAAAGGTTGTATTAACTCTCAAGCGCCGGTCACCAACGCCACTGGAGAGCAACGCAAGACCGCTCGATGTTGAAAGATCTACGCGAGTGCTCAGCCTGGCGTCGTTTGGGGCAAAAGCTACAACCTCAAGTGGAGGAACCCGTTCGGCAATACGAATGGCGATGCGGTTGTCGTTTGTGGGGGCGAGCACGGCTTCTATGCCCTCCAGACGGGCTGCCCCACTCCCTTGAGTTGGTGTTGACCGAACAGGGATGACAGGAGAACCCCCAAATTTAGGATTGACGAAATCTAACCGCAGGCTAGTGGTCTCCAGCACTGAGCCGGGGGTAAAGCGGTACTCCTGCGCCGAGACAAACG
>NZ_JANSIV010000084.1:14629-32699 GCF_047502705.1 Synechococcus sp. H70.1 | reverse complement strand
GCACGTAGCTTCTGGAGGCAAGAGCAAGCTGCCCTGCTGAACTGGCCAGGGATCTAGCTAGGGCTAAAGGGGCACTTCCAGCCCCACCTGCAGGGCAGAAGTTGGCGGGTAGTGCTCAGGGACAATCCCAGCCTTAAGCCCGTGGCAGCCCTGCGGGAAGTCTGGTGGTGGGAGAAACGCCCCTGTCTGAGACAGATCTGCCTGCCCAGTCTCCCTCCGCATTAGAGCAGGGGAGGTTTATCTGCTCAGCCTGCAGAGGTGGTAGCAGGGCCTTCGTGGGTCTCCACCGGGTTGTCCACCACCCGCCGCAGCACGCCGTTAACGAAAGCGGCGGCCTCCGGATCCCCGTATTTTTTGGCCAACTCTACAGCTTCGTTGATGGCGACCTTAACGGGACTGCTGGCCAGTATTTCCATCTCTACCACCGCCAGGCGCAGGATATCCCGCTCGATCCGCCCCAACCGCTGCAATTGCCAGCCCACCAGAACCTTTTGTAAACGAGCGTCAATCACCTCTTTGTGGGTATGCAGGGCGGTCAACAGTTGCAGAGCATAGGTGCGCACCTCTTGGGCTTGGGCAAGGTGCAGCAGTTCCGGCATCGAGAGGGCAGCCCCCAGCCGGTTGACTGCCTTTTGGGACAACTGAACAACTTCCTCCAGGATGTGGCGGACGCTCTGCAGGCGCTGCTCCAGGTGCTCTAGGGCTTGGCCAGCATTGCCGAGGGCCACTTGGGCTTGGTAAACCAGCTCCGGCAACTCCCTTGGCACAGCTGCCCCCTGCAAGGCACTTTCCAGACGCTGCAAATGTCGCTGGGCCTGGTGAAGACGGAGGGCAAGGGAACGGGATCCACTCTCTTCCTTGACCTCGGAGGCAGCCAAAAACAGAGGATCGCTCTCCTGCAACAGGCGGTCACTGCGCTCAATTTCTGCCGCTGCCGTCGCAAGGGTTTCATGGGTCTCCTCCTGCAGGGTGCGGATGGCTGCCAGCAGCAAGTCCTCCAGTTGTTTTTCGCTGAGTTTGGCCGCCGTGGCCGGCAGTTGGCTGACCCCCAGCAAGGCCAGTTCGCGGGCAACACGCCGAGGTTGCATTGCAAAACACCCTTGTTACGACTGCCCGATTGGGCTTAGCTATGCTAGCAGGCGGGAGGCAGAACAAATGCTAATTGAGCTCAAAACTGCGCCTGAGCACGCGAAAGGCCAAAGCTGGGCTTTGCTCTCTACCATAGGAGGAGTGGCTAGAGACCGATAGGGTCAGCCGCCGTTTGCTGCGGGTAATGCCCACATACAGCAGCCGCAGCCGCTCTGCAGCCAAGTCCAAAAAGGCCTGCTCGGTAGGAGAGTTGGCCTGTAGATCCCAGTAGCTTCTGCGGCTAAGCTGGCGCAGCTGGGCCAGGGCTTCTGCTTTCATATCGACATCTTCCAAAAACTTTAGCCCCACCGGTCGCTCCTCATAGTGGGTAGGAAACTCGTAGGCCGACACCTGGGGGATGAAGACCTGATCCCATTCCAAACCCTTGGCACGGTGCAGCGTAGCAACCGTGATGCTGCCCGGCTCGGGGTTGAAGGCAAAGAGCTCCGAGGGCAAGTTGCGGAGGCGGTAATCCAGAATCACCTGAAATTCTTGGGCAATCTCCTGCCAATCCGCCTCAGGGAGGGATCCCAACACCTGCTCCAACTGGTTGATGACATAGCAACCCACAAACAGCTCTTCCGGCTTGCGGTAGAGGCTTTGGACAATGAAATTCAGCACCTCCGGCCAGGGAGAACGCCCAGCCCGTAGCCAACTGGCCAGGGTCTGCAGCAACTGGCCTAAGCTTTGCCAAGAGGGGCTATCTGGCCAGGTAGGAGCTTCCCCAAACTGGGGAAACAGCAGCCGCTCTGGCAGCGAGGCGCGGATCCAGCCCAGCATTGGCTCCAGCTCCGCCCGTGGGATCCCGGCCCAGTCGGCTAGGTGCTCTACGGCTGCAGCCAGTCGAGCAGAGGAAGTGGGCTGGGCCAACCAGTCAATCACCCCCTTGAGCTGCAGCAGCACCCGCCGCTGGGTGGGGCTGCCCCGCAACAGGTCAATAACCCGCTCTCCGCCCCTTTCCCGCAGGTAGTCGAGGGCTTTTCCTCCCAGCTCGTTGGTGGTAACCAGAATAGCCACTGTTTGGGTGGGGAAGGCCTGGGCGGCTGTCAAGGCCCACTGAGCCACCTCCTGCAGCTCCTGCTCGGGGGTTCCTCTGACGCAGCGAAACTCCACCTGTCCTTCGCTGGCTGGGGGATTTGGGCTGCCGGTACTGGCTGGACGAATGTGCTGCGGAGCTAGAGCGGTGCGCAGGGCTGGGATGGGGTGTTCCTGAGTTACCCAGTCCACCAGGCGGTTGGCCAGCTCCAGGATCTGGGGAGCACTGCGGCTGGACTCCTGCAGCGAGATGACCTGGGGACTGGCCTGACAAAAGTCACGAAATAGCCGCGGCTCCGCGGTAGTGAAGGTGCCCATGATGCTCTGGTTGGGATCCCCCACCCGTACTAGGTTGCCAGTGCGCTGGCTAAGCAGCCGCAGCAGCTCTTCTTGGAGGGGGGAGCTGTCCTGAGCTTCGTCCTCGAATAGGTAGTCGTACCACTGTTGCACCTGCTGCTGCAGCGCCGAGTCCCGCTCAATCAGCTCCACCGCCTGCCAGCCCAGGTCGTCGTAGTCCAGCTGGCCTCGGCGACGCAGCTCCGCTTGGTAGGCAGCATAGAGGGGAGCCGCCCAGCCTAGGTAGCCCTCTCTGGGGAGCACCTCCGGCTCCAGGCGCAGGTTCTTAGCTGTGCTGATCACCGCCTGCACCATCTGTTGAAAGCTGCCCCGAAACCGCAGCCGGTTGTAGACTGCCCTCTCATCGGCAGGGATCAGGGGCTCCCAGAGGTGGGTGTGGGAGTTGAGCCAGGCGCGGCAGAGACGGGTGAGAAGGCGCTTCTGCTCATATTCCTCCAGGATGGACAGCTCTTCCCAAGGGCCGGGGGCTTCCCGCAACACCCGCAGCGCTAGGGAATGCAAGGTAAAGGCTTGGGTAAAGCGATCTGGGTAGCCCGCCTCTTGCAGGCGTTGGTTGATACGGCGCAGCAGATTGACCCGTGCTGAGCGCATGTAGGTAAATACCCCGATGCGCTCGGGCGGGATGCCGCGCTTGAGGATGAGATTGACAATCAGAAGCTCCAGGATAAACGTCTTGCCGCTCCCTGGAACAGCAGCAATCCCCAGCTGCCCTGATTGATAGGCCAAAACCTGTTGCTGCTCCGGACGCAGGATAATCTGGGGAAAAGGAGAATCAGCTAAGCCCACGGTCAGATCCCTGCCTAGGTAAGGATAAAGGTCTCGATGGCCACCGCCACCCCATCCTCGGTGACGGGAGGAGCCACCCAATCAGCGTAGGGCAGCAAAGCCGGTGAGGCATTCCCCATGGCCACCCCGATCCCTGCATAGCGCAGCATCTCAATGTCATTGTCGCCATCCCCAATGGCCATCACCTGCTCCGCCGACACCCCCAGCAGCTCTTCCGCCAGAAAGCGCACCGCATTGCCCTTGTTTACCGCTGGATGGGTAGCCTCCAAAAAAATTGGCTCTGACCGCGTGAGATAGAGCTGCTCTGGAGAATACCGCTGCCGCAGGGATCCCTGGAGTTCCTGCAAAAACTCCGTATCTTCTGAAACAACTAGGATCTTGGTGGGTCTTTGCCCATATTGGGCAGGGGAAAGAATCTGGAACGGCACTTGCGAGCGCTCAGCATAGGCGCGGCTCAGAGGGCTGAGTTCCCGCACATAGAGCTGGTCGTCGATGTAGAGATGGACCCCCACCGGCAGATCCTGCAGCACTTGCAACAACTCCTCTGTCAGCGCCCAGTCCAAGCGCCAGTGCTTGAACGTCTTCTGGCTCTCGGGATCCCGAATGAGCGCCCCTTGGTAGCTGCAGAGGGGCATATCCGCTCCAATGGCGTAGTGAAATCGCTCGGCAGAGCGATGCATCCGACCGGTGGCAATGGCCACCCGCACGCCCGCCGCCTTAGCCCTTTGGATTGCCCGTCGCACTGGCTCTGAAACTTGGTTGGAAGGTCCTGCCAGCGTGCCATCGATGTCCAACACCAACAGCCGCACCTCCCTCTGGGCCAAGGACTGACGAGATTGCCTTTTCTGGGGCCGCTCTTGCACTTCTACTGGCTGCATTGCTCCTCCTCTTGGCCAGTGCATGGGTTTGGGGTTGAACTTGGCAAGGGCTCGATACAGATTGTAATGGTCTGTAATGCTCCAAGTTGCTGGATAGGGTTAGCTGAATCGGCGGGAAGCCCCGCCCTGGATTTGGGTTGCGTAGGTGGCGTAGGCCATATTGTGTTTGTGTTTACCCAACAAAGATGAGGATCGAGAGTCGTTCAGGGAGAGCAAGCCCCTGGCCTCTGCCGGCTGAGGAAAGAGCCTACAATTGAGTAAGGACGTGGACAAACTGTGAACATGCTGAAACGAATCGGTCGCTTCTGCCGGTCCCTGTTGGCTCTTGCTCTGGCCGTGATCCTGGCCTTGGCGCCCCTCAGTGCTGTCTGGGCGCGCAGTGGTGGTCGTGTTGGCGGTGGCTCTTTCCGCTCCCCGACTTTCTCAGCTCCCCGCGCCGTTGGTCCCCGTTCCGCTCCGGTGTACCCCAGCTACGGAGGGGGGTTTGGGTTTCCCTTAGTGGTGCCCTTGTTTTGGGGAGGCGGTGGCAGCCTGCTGACGTTGCTGCTTTTGATTGGGGCCGGTAGCTTTCTGGTGCGCAGCTTGCGCTCAGCTGTTTCCGAAGAGGGTGACGAAGGGGTTGCTGACCCGCCAGTAACCGTGGCCCAGGTGAAAGTGGGCCTGCTGGCCAGCGCCCGACAACTGCAAAAGGAGATCAACGCGCTGGCTCTGGAAGCGGATACCCAGTCGCCAGAGGGGCTGAGCCAACTGCTGCAAGAAGTCAGCCTTAGTTTGATGCGCTACAGTGACTACTGGGTCTATGGCTATGCAGAGGCGGAGAAGCGGCCTCTCTCCCAGGCCGAATCCCTGTTCTACCGAGCCTCGTTGCAAGAGCGGAGCAAGTTTAGCGCGGAAACCCTCACCAACCGTAACAACCAGATCCAGCAGCTTTCCCAAGCAGCCCTGCCCCAATCGACTAGGCGGATCCCAGATGTCGGCGAGTACCTGGTCGTTACTCTACTAGTTGCGTATCGCGGCAACTTGGGTACACTACCTGTAGTTAAGTCCGTGGCAGAGCTGCGGCAGTGGCTAATGCAGTTGGCCTCCATCCCTGCCGAGCGGATTGTGGCCATTGAAGTGCTGTGGACGCCGCAGTTGGAGGGAGACACCCTGTCGGCGGAAGCGCTGTTGACCGAGTACCCAGAAATGCGGCTCCTCTGAGGTCGCGGGGGTAAGGAGACAGCAGCTGGGGTGTTTCACCGCCGCGGGCGCCTTGCCGTCAGGCTAGGGAGGTTCCGTTTCCGTGTCTGGGTTGGGTGCTTCAGCAGCCAGGAGCCGGTGTTCTCCGTGGGCCTTGGCCGGTTATACAAATCAAGCCGACTCTCTCCTGGATGAGCTGTTGGAGGAGTTGGAGCACAGCCTTGAGGAAGGGGGGGCAGAGGAGTATCCCTATTTGGGTACACGCCCCCCGTTGCTTTCCCACCGTTCTTCGGCTAGTGGCGGGCTGCTGCTGGGTTTGCTGGCCACGCTAGTGGTGGGGCTAGCTTTTTGGCTAACTCTGCGTCCGCGGGTGGGGGTTTTCTCGCTGGCCGATCCCGCTCCCGCAAGGGATCCCCGCCTCGAGACGCCTAAGCCTGTCCCTTCTGCTCCCCCGCCAGCTCAGGAGCCGTCCTCCAACTGTGTGGATCTGCCTAAGCAGGGTGCCTCTCAGGAGCCAAGGGGAGAGGTCGCGGCCAAGCCGGAAGCGGGAAGACCAGTAGCCGCCGCTCCCCCTCCTTCTCGAAGGTTGACTCCGCCGGCGCCGCTCCCCTCCCAAGAAGCACCGCCGCCGATGAAATTGGTGGGGCTGATCCACGATCCAGGCGCTCCTAAGGCCTTGATCTTGGTGGACAAGGTGGTGCGGCAGGTGCAGGCGGGCCAGAGGGTGAAAGGCGAGTGGCGGGTCACCTCCATTACCCGCTACGGCGTGGCTGTGAGCAACGGTGTTCGCAGCCTTACCTTGCAGTTGGGGTTGTCTCATTAGTTGCTGGGGGTGGATAAGCCCCGCCCTGGACTTGGACACCCCCGGGTTGAAATTGGGTACAACCAGGCGCTGGGGCATCCCGTGTCCGTTCGGGGAGGGAATACGAGAAGCACGCTACGCATGGTTACGCGAGGCTTGCACAGATGGCAGGGGGCAAGCTGGGGATCGGCTTGGTGTTGGGATATGGGTGTCTCAGTCTACTGGCCTGCCACGGCAGGCCTCCTTCAGCAGAAGCCTTGAAGGGGATCCCGGCAGCCTATGCCGATCGCCCGCAATTGCAAGGCAGAGCGGTGGTGGAACTGGAAATCCAGACTGCTGAAGGGCGAGGGCGGGTGCTCCTGGAGATCCGCGGCGATGCAGCGCCCCTTACGGCTGGCCATTTTGTCGATCTGGTGCAGCGGGGCTTCTACAACGGCCTTACTTTCCATCGCGTGGAGAAAGATCCCCAACCTTTTGTGGTGCAGGGAGGAGATCCCCGCGGAGATGGCAGCGGTGGCGCCACCGAGCCGGGCAGCAGCCGCCTACGGACCCTCCCCCTAGAAATCCAGGTGCGGGGAGAACCCTACCCCCGCTACAACACCTTGATTGAGGATCCCCTGGCCCTGAGTAAGTTGGCCCTGCCCCATCGCCTAGGCGCGGTGGCCATGGTCCGTTCCAGTCCTCTGGATTCAGCCTCATCCCAGTTTTATATCGCCCTCTCGGATCTGCCAATTTTGGATGGGCGCTATGCAGTGTTTGGCTATGTCACCAGTGGCATGGAGTGGGTGGAGCGTATCCAAGTGGGAGATGTCATCCGCTCGGCGCGGGTGCTAGAGGGAGCAGAGCTGCTGCGGGTGCCAAGTCCAAAGCCGGTTGCAAACTAGGGATCCTGGCCATTGAGGCTACTCCCTAGCTGGGCAGCGCGAGTTTTTAGCAGGATGGGAACGGCTACTTCACAAAGACCTGGGGTGGGCCCTGGGCAGTGCTCAAGATCCCCCGGGCCTAGCCGGTGTTGCTGAAGGTGTTGTTACCCGTGCAATTGGGAACAAAGTTGTAGCGCACCAGGTCGAGCAGACAAGCAAAGTAGAAGCGGCTTTGAATGGTTTGTCGCTGCTGGACTTTCCAGCCCCACTCGGCAAGGTGGCTGACCAACGTTGCCTCGCGGTGTTGGTAGGCACGGGTGGTTTTGGTGGAGCCAGGGAAGAACTCTCCCACTTTCTTGAGCAGCGTCAGCCAGGGGGTTTTGGGAGCAAAGCTGAAGATTAGGCGGGACTTGGCTAAGCCGGTCAAGTGCCTAAGCATACGCAGGGCGTCGGCTTCGGGGTAGTGGATCATTACATCCAGGCAGACGACGACATCGTACTCCCCTGTCAGCTCCTCCAGATCCAGAACCTGAAACTGGGGATTGCCTGGCGATCCCAGCTCGAGCTGCTGCCGGCGACGCGCTTCGTTAATCATTTGTTCGGAAATGTCGCTGGCAAATACCTGCGCCCCACGGGCAGCCAAAGGCAGGCTGAGGCTGCCCACCCCACAGCCGGCATCGCAAATGCGCAAACCTGAAGGATCCCCCAGCCACTGCAACACCGTTTCAACAGTGCGGGCATGGCCCAGTCGGATATCTCTTTGGACAAAATTGACTTCCTCGTTGCCGTAGATGCGGCGCCAGCGCTCAAAGCCGACCGTGTTGAAGTAGTTGCGGACGATGGTTTTTTCCTGCATAAGACTGCTAGTTGTATGCCGGGATCCGCTGGGGAATCCCTGTCTCCCCGGAGATGCGGATACATTTTACCCCGAAGCCGCGCCCGCCCCCCGGCCATAACGGCCGTATTGGAATTGGCTTGCCCGCCCTGGGATCTTGAAGACAGAAGCTGAGATTGCCCAGGCGTTGCAGGCTCGCTTGGCCGTCCCTGTCAGGGTTGCTGTCAAGCGTTGCCAAGCTCACCTGCACCTACTCCAAACCCAACTTGACTCCCTGCATCTAGGCCAAGAGGGCAAGCCGCGCTGGAGGTCCTGGGAAGAGGTGACAGTCTAGGGGCGCTGAGGAGACCGCGCTCGTGCTGGAAAAGCAAGGCCATCAGTTCCACCCGCCCCCTAAGCCCGGAGAAGTTGTGGCCAGCAGGGGTGGGGCTAAACCGGGAGGGGCGAGCGGGTCAAAGCTGCCCTCCGTAGGGCATCCTGCAGTATCCGCTCCACCAGTTCTGTAAACGTCCACCCCAGCGCCGCTGCCGCATCTGGGCAAAGCGAAGTAGGGGTCATGCCAGGCAGGGTGTTCACCTCCAGCACCCAGGGGTTCTCGTCAGCATCCACCCGCAGATCCACCCGCGCTAGGCCCTCACATCCCAACACCTGATAGGCCTTTAGCCCTGCCGCCTCGCAGCGGGCCAACCCTGCCGCGCTGAGGGAACAAGGGATCAAATGCCGCGAGCCGCCGGGGGTATACTTGGCGGCGTAGTCGTAAAAGTCTCCCCGTGCCGGGATAATCTCAATGGCTGGGAGAACCTGGCCGGAGAGAATGGCAAGGGTAATCTCCTTACCGGGAATGTAGCGCTCTAGGAAAACCCGCGATGAGACCGAGCAGGCCAACTCCAGCCCCTGGGCAAATGACTCCTCATCCCGGGCAATGCTGATCCCCACCGTTGAGCCGCTGTTGCTGGGCTTGACCACCAGCGGCGATCCTAAGCGCGCCACGCACTCAACCCAAGAGAGCGGCTGCGCTTTATCCCAGACCAGCCAGTCAGGGGTGGGGATCCCTGCAGCCCGAAAGATCTGCTTAGAGACCAGCTTGTCCATGGCTAGAGCGCTGGCCAGGGGCCCAGATCCCTGGTAGGGCAGGCCCAGCCACTCCAGCATCCCCTGCACCACCCCATCCTCGCCGCCTGGGCCATGCAAGGCAATCCAAACAAAGTCGCAGCCAGCCTGTCGTTCCTGCCAAAGGCGCAGGGGCAGGTCCTCCTCCGGATCGATGAGCTTTACGCGATGCCCCAAATCCTCCAGAGCTTGCTTGCAGGCCCTACCCGTCACCAAGGAGACCTGCCGTTCTGCCGAACGGCCTCCCGCCAGGACGACAATGTTCATGACTCCTCCACCACCCCAAGACTTGCTGCTCTTAACTGGCCATTTCTCAATCCTACCTAGAGAGGCGGACGGCGACGACGTAAAAACTCGGGAATGTCCAAGCCGCCGGAAGGAGGGGGCTCAGGCTCAGGGGGCTGCCGAGGGGGTGGTTCAGAGAGGGTCTTGCGCGTCCCCCCTGAGTTGCCTGCGGAGGCCTTAGCTGCAGGAGTGCTAGCAGCCGACCGCGGTCGGTCAAAACCGGTGGCAATAACGGTGATGCGCACCTCGCCCTGCATGCGCTCGTCTTGCACGGTGCCGAAGATGATGTTGGCCTCCGGATCCACGGCCTCGGCAATAATCTCAGCTGCAACTGTTACCTCGTGCAACGACAGATCCAGTCCGCCAGTGATATTGAAGAGGACGCCCTTAGCCCCCTCAATGGAGGTTTCCAAAAGGGGAGAGGACACGGCAGTAATGGCAGCTTCGCGGGCGCGGGACTTGCCGGAGCCCATGCCAATGCCCATCAGGGCAGTGCCGGCATCAGCCATGACACTGCGCACATCGGCAAAATCCACGTTGATCATGCCCGGGATGAGAATGATATCGGAGATGCCCTGCACCCCCTGGCGCAAGACATCATCGGCAACGCGAAAGGCTTCGTGCACAGGGGTTTGCTCAGAGATTACCGAGAGCAATTTGTCGTTGGGGATCACAATCAGGGTATCCACTGCCTCCTGCAGCGCTTGGATCCCTTCTTCAGCTTGCTTGGCGCGCCGCTTGCCCTCAAAAGAAAAAGGCCGCGTCACCACTCCTACGGTTAGGGCGCCACTGGCCTTGGCAATCTGGGCAACCACAGGCGCTCCCCCTGTCCCTGTACCCCCTCCCATGCCAGCAGCAATGAAGACCAGATCTGCCCCCTTCAGAATGGCAGCAATTTCTTCGCTCGACTCCTCGGCCGCCTTCTGACCAATGGCTGGGTTGCCACCTGCCCCTAGCCCACGGGTTAGCTTTTGCCCAATTTGCAGGCATTTCACTGTTGGCGTTGAGGATTGAGCAAGAGCTTGGGCGTCGGTGTTGATGCTCCAAAACTCAACGCCCTTGAGGTTACTAGCTGCCATCCGATTGACGGCGTTGCCACCTCCCCCCCCTACCCCTACCACCTTAATTTTTGCGGCATTGCTCACCATGTTCTCCTCTGGATAACCTGCCGCCTTACTCTGGGCGCCGTTTCCTTCGAAGCTGGCCCCCAGCCCTTCGCCTGAGGAGGGCTTGCTGCAGCGAGAAGAAGCCAAGTGGGCTTGCTCTAGTTCCTGCTCAGGGGTAGGGAAGGAGGTATAGAACCAGCTAGATGGCATGTCAGCCCTTAAGACTCTATTCAATACTAAGCATCCTAGCTGACCCTAAGGCAACTCTCCTCCCCTGCCAATACAAGGCCTCACCAGGATACTCTAGGCTCTTTGAGGTTTGCTACTTTGCTTACGCCTCCTCCTTACAGTTGAGCTTTTTAGGAATGCCAACTTGCCTACAAACTCGTGTGCCCTACAATACCTCAAGGGAGCTCTGCTGTTGCCTTCAAAACAAGGCCGGACTTGTGTTTTCCTGTAAGCTTTTATCCCCGGCAGCTCTTTAGGTGCAACTGATCCTCAATGAGGTGGCAAATTTGTTGGGCAGCTGTGCCGTCGCCGAAGGGGTTTTTGGCTTGGGCCATGCGGGCGTAGGCTTGGGGATCGCTGAGCAGTTCCCGAGCCGCCTCCAGGATCTTTTCGGGGTGGGTGCCGACTAGGCGGGCGGTGCCAGCAGCAATTGCCTCTGGGCGCTCGGTGGTCTGCCGTAGCACCAGCACCGGTTTGCCCAGAGCAGGAGCCTCTTCTTGGATGCCGCCCGAATCTGTGAGAATGAGAGTGCAGCGCTGCATGGCACTCACCCAGCAGGGATAGTCCAAGGGATCAGTGAGAAAGACTCGCTCCTGGGATCCCAAGAGAGCTTGCAGGGGCTCCCGCACCACCGGGTTGGGGTGGAGAGGTAAAAGAATCGCGGTGTCAGGGAACTCAGCCAAAAGTTGTAGGAGAGCCTTAGCAATGGCATGGAGGGGATCCCCCCAATTTTCCCGCCGGTGTACGGTAACCAACAAAACGCGATAGCGCTCCCAGTCCAGACCGGGAATGGGACAGGGGATCCCAAGGGAGGCCACTTGCTGCAGAGCATCGATAACGGGGTTGCCGGTGCAGTAGATAGAGCCAACCACGTGGCTGCGCTTTAGGTTTTCCACCGCCTGCGGCGTGGGGGCAAAGTGAAGGGTAGCCAACTGGGAGATGAGGCGGCGGTTGGCCTCCTCAGGAAAAGGATGGTAAAGATCGTCGGTGCGGAGGCCAGCTTCCACGTGCCCCACGGGAATGCGTTGGTAAAAAGCAGCTAGGGCAGCAGCAAAGGCGGTGGTGGTGTCACCCTGGACCAAGACCAGTTGGGGTTGCTGCGCCTGCAGGTAGGGCTCCAGGCCGCGCAGGGTGGCTTCGGTAATATCAGTTAGGCTTTGGCGAGGACGCATGATCCCCAAGTCGCAGTCCGCCTGCAGGCCAAAAAGCCGCATCACCTGATCCACCATCTCCCGGTGTTGCCCCGTCAGGACTACTTCAGTGCGCAGGTGGGGACTGGCCCGCAGAGCCTGGATAACTGGGGCCAGCTTAATGGCCTCGGGCCGCGTGCCTAAGATCACGGAAACCAGAGGAAGGAAAGTCATGGGCTCAAGGGCAATGGACTCTAGGCAGGACCCAAATCTTCTCCAGGCCTCCCTCCCTTGGGCCTGGGCAAGGCCTAGGCCCCGCCTCGCCAGTCTGCAAGGTTCTCAACAGAGACTATACCTGTATCGTCAAGACCTGCCTCACCTTAGCTTTACCAAGGACACCTTGGGAGCAGCTCCACCTCTGCCCGCACAGCAATAAATTCCCCCCACCGCCGAAGCCGAGGGAGGGGGATTAACTAACGGGCGCTACTGGGCTGTACCTAAAAGCTCAGCCTCCGGATACAGGGACACGCCACCCTTGTCAGTTTCTCCTAATGGCTTTACCCCTGCTTTCTGTTTGCATTAGCATGCATTGACGCTAACCATCAACTATACGCGGGCATAGCGGCACAGGACGTTTCTAGATAGCTTTCTCGTGCAAGCAAGAAGAAAGCTGCAATGCAGACGGAGGATCCCTTTTGTCCAGGGCTGTCTACATCCACCCCATTTCGTCGCAGATAAGAGTAAACACCGTCGCGCAGCTAACCACCAGCAGCGAGAGGAGAAGTGACTGGCCGTGGGCTATGCAAACTGCAGCGGCCAAGGAGGCACCAACAGCGGCAGAAAAAGTGCGGCCTGCCCAATTACCTTTGGAGGGCTTGTCAAAGGGATTAAATTTGTCAAACATTTCAATCCAAGAGGTGCACAAAAGAGCAGGTCATTGAGTTTGTCCCAGACTATCACCCTCAGGGACCATTTCAGCGGGATTCAGCACCGTTCTCAATATTTCTTCGCCTAGGCTTCAATCTTTCGCAAAATTGCCCTCAGGCGTTCGTAATCCTCCCGCAACAGCAAGCTCAACTGCCGCCCTACCTGCACCAACCAGTGGCGGTCCCGGTTCAAGAGGCGATAGGTCTGGCGGATGGCAGCAGCTACCAACTCGTCGCTGGGAATGCTGTTGATGCGCAGCAGGGTGTGCAGAAACTCAAACGAGCGACAAAACTCCCGCACCTGTCCCTCCGAGCAGGGATAAACTGGCTGGTGAATCTGGGGCGGGCGCGGCGGCAGGTACTGGTAAACTCGCTCCCCGCTGACAAAGCCAACAATGGCAGCACGGAAGTCGCTGCGCAACATGGCGAAAATTTGGGGCTGCTGCTCCCGCAGCTGTTGGAGGGACAAGCCTAAAGCTCTAGGTCGGTGAATTGGGTCAACAGGCGTGATGGCCGCGTAGCAAACCACTCCATAGATCCAGTTGCCGCTCTCTTCATCCTGAGAGCAGATCCAGCTACCAAGAGCAGGCAGGGTTGGGAAAGCCAGCCGTTCCGGCTCAAAGCACTGGGCCACGAAGGTGGTGGTGTTGGCTTCCACCACTTCTCCCAAAGCAAAGGGGGGTGGGGAGGTGGCTTGGGATCCCATCCTGCCTCCAATTCTGTCAAGGCTGCTTCTAGGAGGGCGGTGCTACCCTAGCTCTAGCTGCTGGTGGCGGGCCTGGGCCCGTTGCAGGGCCTGCCGTACTGCGGCAAAGCCAGTGCCTCCAGGGCTAAGCCGCGCAGCCACTACCTGCCGGGGATCGATGGCCGCAAAGATATCCTCCTCGAAGACGGGGTGAAAGCTTTTCCAGCGCTCCAGGGGCAAATCCTTTAATAAGATACCTTCCGCAAGACAGGTGCGCACAATCCGGCCCACCAGATCATGGGCAGTGCGAAAAGGGATCCCTTTGCGCACTAGGTAGTCGGCTACATCGGTGGCATTGGAGAAGTCTGTCTGCACCGCGGCCTCTAGGCGCTGGGTTTGGAATTGGATGCCTTCCCGCAGGAGGATCCGCATCGCCTCCAGGCAGGCTTTTACAGTATCGACAGCATCAAAAAGCCCCTCCTTGTCCTCCTGCAAGTCTTTGTTGTAGGCCAGGGGCAGCCCTTTGAGGGTAACCAACAGAGCTTGCAGATGACCGAATACCCGCCCGGCTTTGCCCCGCACCAGTTCTGCCACATCGGGGTTTTTTTTCTGGGGCATAAGGCTAGAGCCGGTAGCACAAGTATCGGTGAGGGCGACAAAGCCAAACTCCTGCGATGCCCAGAGGATAATCTCTTCCGAGAGGCGGCTGAGGTGAACCATAATCAAGCTGGCGGCAGCGTGGAACTCCACGAGGAAGTCGCGGTCGCTCACTGCATCCAAGCTGTTGGCACTGATGCGCTCAAACCCCAGCAAATGAGCGGCAAGGTGCCGGTCAATGGGTAGGGAAGTGCCAGCTAGCGCCCCAGATCCCAGGGGACAGACATTCACTTCTTCTCGCACCCGTCCCAGCCTTTGCCAATCCCGCCAGAACATCTCTTCGTAGGCCAAAAGGTGATGGGCTAGGCTCACGGGCTGGGCTCGCTGCAGGTGAGTGTAGCCGGGCAGGATTGTCTCCACGTGCTGGCTAGCCAACTCCAGCAAGACCCCTCGCAGCTCCCAGAGGGAGTGGCGGATAGCGTCGATTTGATCCCGCAGGTAAAGGCGTAGGTCGGTGGCCACTTGGTCGTTGCGGGAGCGGCCGGTGTGCAGCTTCTTCCCCACCTCCCCTACCAACGCTACCAGCCGGCGCTCGACGGCGTAGTGGACATCTTCCGCCTCTGGGTCGGGCTGGAAGATGCCCTCGGCAACCTCCTTCTGGATTTGCTCCAGCCCCTGCCGAATCTGCTCTGTCTCTTCGCGGCTCAAGATGCCGCAGGCCCCCAGCATCTGCACGTGGGCCAGGGATCCGGCCACATCGTAGGGCAAAAGGCGAAGGTCAAAGCCAATGCTGGCATTGAAGCGGGCAATCTGAGGGTGCAGGGATCCCGCAAAGCGTCCGCTCCAGGGGCGCGGGGTGGAAGGGGCTGTCGGCTGGGACATGGACGCGGAAGGAGGATAGGGATCGACTACCACAGGAAGACTGGAAAAAAAGCAAGCCAAGCAGCAACGGCCAAGGCGCCACCACCTCAGCGCCAGGAGGTCCAAGGGCTACTGCCTCTAGTGGGAGCTAGTGATGCTCTTGAGCATGTAGCCCGCCACGATTCCTATCAAAAGCGCCCAAATTTGGCCCGATTCCACAAAGTTGTTCCAACCCCTGCGGATATCGGCCAGCACGTCCTGCCGGAACACTTGGGCAACCATCGCCTCCGTCTGCAAGGCCGGCGAGGCCGGCAAATAAACCGAGGAAAGCTCGAAGCCAGAAGCAGTGAAGTGCATGCTTGTACCTCAGGTGAAGGTTGACTGGGAAAGTGAGCCGCCCCCTAGGAGGCTTCCCTACTAGAGGGTACCCTCAGTTTGAACCTTCCTACCTAGCTTGGCTCAGAATCGGGCAATACTTTCAACACCACCAGCGTCGTATCGTCCACCAGCTCAGGCCGCAAAGAAATCTCGTCCTGGAACAGAAGCTCCACCTCCGCCGCTGGCTCGGGGACAACAGGGCGGGATCTCCTAGGGCCTCGGAAAGCCTCCATCTGGGCAAAGAGGCTTTCTAGGATCTCCTCGGGCGACTCGTAGCAACTAGCAGCCCGCTGGATGGCCTCCACTAGACCTGAGGTCTCTAGCCGCTCCCCGCGGGTATTTGCAACCTCAATATAGCCATCAGTGTAGTAGACTACCACATCCCCTGGTTGCAGTTGCACGCAGCTTTCCGTGTATTGGCTGTGTTTTTCCAAGCCAATCAGCGCTCCTTCCGTGTCTAGGGGCTGGATGTCGCGGCTGCGGGCCCGCCACCAGAGGGGGGGGTTGTGGGCGGCGTTGCTAAAGCACAAGCGGCGGGAGCGGGGATCGTACTCCGAGTAAAACAAGCTAATAAAGCGACTGGAGTTTTCCAGATCACTGTACATAGCCCGATTGAGATGTTGGAGAACACGGGCCGGCGAGTGGCCGTTAAGGGCTTCTGCCCGCACCATGGCGCGGGTCATGCTCATTAGCAGGCCGGCAGGCACGCCTTTGCCCATAACATCCCCAATCACGATCGCCAGGCGAGAGTCTGCCGACGGCTCAGACGATTCCTCCAGGTTGCTACCTGGCTCCCCAGAGGCAGGTGCCTTCGGGATCTTGATGAAATCGTAGTAGTCGCCCCCCACTTTGCTGGCTACGCGGCAGCGGGCCGCCAGCCGAATGCCCTTGACTTGGGGGTAGTGGCGGGGCAACAGTTGGGTCTGGATGTAGGAGCCAATCTCCATTTCTTTTTCCAAGGCCATTTTGCGGCGCAAGGCCGCCGTCAAGCGCTCATTCTCAATGGCCACACCCGCTTGGTCGGCCACGAGGCGCAGCAGTTGCTGGCGGCGCTCAGTCCAGTGGTAGGTGGGCTGGCGACTGAAAACGTATAGGCGACCCTGGACAGAGTTACGAATCAACAGGGGCGTGCCAAACAGGCGCACATCTGGCCCCAGGCTCTGACGCAGGCGCTCGTCTAGAAGATGTTCGAGAGCTGGGATCTTCACCGCCAGGGATCCTTCTGCTTTGAGGAGGGGCTCTTGAGCAGATAGGCTCTGGGCAATCTGCTCCATTTCCGCGCGAATCTGCTCGCGGCGCTCAAGATCTGAACAATGCAGCTGATCTAACTGAATGGTGCCGTTGGGGCTAAACAGCACTAGGGCTCCCCCATCAGCTTCGGTGAGCTGGCTGGCCACAAAAGCGGTAAGCTCCAGGATCTGGTTGAGGTTGTTGAAGGAGCGTAGGGCAAAGGCCAATCCTCCCAGCAGGTACAGCATCGACTGCTGGTCTGCACCGGCTTCAGCTTTGGCCGGGGCGGGCAAGAGGGCTGGCGACTCCTTCTCCTTGGCAGTGCCCAGCCTAGGGGTGGGATCCTCCTGAACTGAGCTGAGCGTGTCCTGGTCGGTTGTGGGCGGCAGCGAGGCAGGCAGAACCTTGGCAGGAAAAGACTCCGGCCAGGACAAACCCGATAGCCCGGCAGGGGGCTGGGCCGGAAAGGCTTTTTGCGGGTTGTGCTCATCCATCGGGAAGCTAGAGGAGATCCCCTGGAAACATAACGATGCAGTTTAGCAAAAATGTCAGAAGCTCCATCACAAAAGTTTTAGCCCAATCCCAACAGTCTTCCTCAGGCCCGGCGGCGCTGACGGGATCCCTGGCACAGTTCTTGGTAGAGCTGCTCTAGGCGACTGAGGTTGTGGCTGAGGGTGTAGCGCTCTAGAACGCGCTGGCGGGCTTTCATCCCCAGCAGTTGGGTAAACTCCCGCTGATCCCGCAATAGCGGAAGCAGCGTTTGCAGCTCCACTGTCACCCGAGCGGGGTCCAACAAGATCCCGGCTCCATCCGCTAGAACCTCGCCATCGGCACCGACATCAGTGGCCACCGCTGCCACCCCACAGGCCATCGCCTCCAGCAGCGACAAGGACAGCCCCTCAATCAAGGAAGGCAGAATGAACACGTCGGATCCCCGCAGGATCTCGATACGCTCCTGCTCGTCCGCCACATAGCCCAGCCAGTAGATCCCGTGCTGGCGGGTGTAAAAAGGCTTGAGAGTATTGAGCAGGGGTCCATCCCCCACAATCAGGAGGCCACACTTCTCACCCATTTGAGCCTGCTTCCAGGCTTTGAGCAGGGCCTCGACATTTTTTTCCGGCGAGATCCGTCCTTGGTAGACAAAGACCCGCTCCAGCCCCAACCGTTGCTTCAGGGTGGAGGGCCCCGGCGAATACTTATCCACGTCGACGCCGTTGGGGATGACCACCACCTGCTCGCGGCTCACCCCCAGTTTGCTTAGGATCTGGCGCTGCGTTTCCGAGAAGACAATGGTGCGGTCGTAGTGGGCCAAACAGGGGGCATAGAGCTGATAGGCCAGGTATTGGGTGCGGGAGGCGATGTTGCGCCGCCGTCGGTCAAAAGCCGGGTGGAAAGTAGCCACCAGGGGCTGGTTGAGCTCAGCGCAGATCTCCGGCAACACAAAATCAATGGGCGAAATTGTTAAAGAAGCATGCACCAAATCCGGCTGCAATTCCCGTAGGGCTTGGGTCAGCAACCGCCGGGCGTTGGGAGCCGGGATTGTGTAGATCTGCGACTTGTACAGACAGGGCAGGGAAACATCCCGCCCCGCCAGCTCAGCACGGCAACGGTTCCCCCGACGGGATCCCTCTACAGCAGGGGCCTCCAGGCTGGGGGAGGGGCTTTCGTTGG
>NZ_JANSIV010000084.1:4768-14529 GCF_047502705.1 Synechococcus sp. H70.1 | reverse complement strand
CGACGGGATCCCTCTACAGCAGGGGCCTCCAGGCTGGGGGAGGGGCTTTCGTTGGTGAAATGGAAAAAGCTCACCTGATGTCCCCGCTCCAAAAGGCCGTTGGTCACCTCACGGCTATAGGTGACGTTGCCACAGAAAGGTGCCTTCTTGCCTATCCAGGCGATGTGCATGGGCGGATCCCTACGGCGCCAGAACGCTGATCTGCAACAGGATGTGCGATTCAAAGCCTCTATAAGGGTAGCAGACTCACCTCCCACGTCGGCCCGCTGCTCCCCTCTCAGGGGAGAAACCTAGACCGACAAGGCATTGACAGATACCCAGCCCTACGCCGCAGCTATCCAGCAGAAAAACTTATCTGTGCCCCTCTCTGCCCAGCAGACCCCAGAGGTACAGCCCCGCCGACCCGGTCAGGGCTGCCAGGCCGAGAAACGTCCAGGCAAGGCCGAAATACGTTTCTGCCACCCCCGCCAAAACCAGCGGCAAACTGAGAGCAATGTTGACCGCATTGTTCTGCAGTCCAAAAACCTTGCCGCGCAGATGTTCGGGGGTCTCCTCCTGGAGCAAGGTTTGCATGGGCACCGCCACCAACGCCCCTCCACAGCCCAGCAGGACAATCCAAGCCAAGCTGGGAAACAGCTTCCCCTCCGTCCAGGACAAAGCCGCCAAGGACAGACACAGCAACAGGGATCCCAGCCCACTCCAGGCGCGACGGCTCACCTGCCGGCCCGTATGCCCCACCCAAAAGGCGCCAATGGCCATGCCCAGGCCGGCAGCCGCCAGCAACACCCCAAACTGATCTGCCTCCAGCTCCGCCGTCACCTCGGCCATGCGCACCGCCAAGACTGCCAGCGCCGCAAACAGCGAGTAGAGCACCACCATTTGCAGCAGGGCCGCGCGGATCAAGGGCATTTGCCCGATATATTGCAGGCCCAGCTTGAGATCTTCCCAGAGATGGGGAGCCTGCCAAGGCCGGGGCTCTAGCCTCTCGTGGGGTTGCAGCAGCAGGAGCAGGGATCCCGCCAACAGGTAGGCTCCCCCCACCACCAGCTCCGGTCCCACGTCCCAGCCAGGCAGCCAAGTGTGCACCCAGCGATCCGCCAGCGTTAATAGGGGTTCGCCAATGGCAAAGCCGACGATCAGCGAAGCCATCATCGTCGTGGTGTAGAGGGAGTTGGCCGCCAACAGCTCCCGCCTAGGCAGGATCAGCGGCAGAGTGGCCTGTTCGGCAGGAGCAAAAAACTGGGTCAAGACAGAGACGGCAAAGCTCACCAGCAACAGGCTGCCAAAGCCCAAAGGGATCCCTGGCCAAAGGTCGCGCCCGGCGGTGAGCCAGAGCAGCGGCGGCAACAGCAACACCAGGAGGCCGCGCAGTACGTTGGAGAGCACCAAGACCGCTTTTTTGGGCCAGCGATCCACAAACACCCCTGCCAGACTGCCCAACAGCACCGCCGGCAGCGTAAAAGCCAGCATAACCGCCGCCACCCAGCCGCTGATGGAAGCCCCCTCTGGCTGAAACTGCTTCGAGATCACCCCAATCAGCAGCACCAACAACACCTTGTCGGCCAACTGGGAAAACACCTGCCCCATCCACAGCAGCAGGAAATTGGGTCGACGCAGGACGGCAGCAAAGTTTCCCAGGCCTGTCCCTGAGAAAGGGGAATCCGCTTGGCTGTCCTCTTTGGGATCCTGGGGAGGGGGCTCTGGCAAGGGATCCCCCGACGAACACTTCAGCGAGCCAGAGGGGGGACTTGCCGGCGGCTCAAGTGGGGGGGCCTCTGACTTCAGCACCTCAGTTGAAGGAAATGGGGAAGGAAGATCCCGAAGATGAGAAGTCCGGTGGCAGACCTCTACCTCCTCTGGTGGCCAGTCCCATCGTTGCTCCAAAGTCATGGTGCCCCCGTTCAGCATATCCCTCTCCCCCGCCTTGGTTTTCCCTGCCGCGCCCCAGCATTACCGCTACTGGATTGGGAGAGGTGCCCTAATCTTAAATCTTGACCTAGCCTGCAATCAAACTGGCTTCCCCTCCAGGGGAGCTTACCCCTGGCCGCCCAGGTTGCGTCTTCCCTCTGAGCAAGCCGCTAAGGCGAGGGTAGGGAAAGGCTATCAGCTTTCTGAAAACGATAGGGAGCGCAAGGGATCTGGAATCGACTCGCTGGGGGCTACAAAGCTGCCCTTTTCCACAAAAGTGAGGCGCAGCGCCAGCCAACGGATGAAATCCTCATTGGTCGAGACCACTGCTCCCAGCGGCTCCTTCAACTTGTGGCGCAGCGGCTTGAACTCAGGAGCTTCCATGAAAGCCGGCTGGGGCACCCAAAAGAAATCGATGGGGCGATGGTGCTCCTCGTAGTGTCGGCGACGCTCTTCCAGCACCTCCTCTAGAGGTTCAGACCGCAAAAAATCCAAACTGGCAACAATGAAGTGGTAGGTAGTGGGCTCAGTGGCAGACATGCGCAATCAGGTGGCGGACTTAAGCAAATGGGGGGCCGGGTCGCGAGAGCTCCAGCAGGGCTGGCAGGCTTCCAACTGCTGGAGGGCAGGCAGCCGCGCCATTACCTCCTCAGGGGGCATAGGATGTTCTGCCGCCTGCTTGAGGGTAGCTAGAGCTTGGGCTGCCCACTCCCGTGCCCAGAGGGGAGTTGAAGGGGTTTCCCCCTGCTCCAACAGTTCCTGGCAGAGGGCAGTCGAGCGCTCCAGGTCGCCACTGCCCTGATAGGCCATAATCAGAGCCACTCGCGCCAGAGCACATTCCTCGGAGTTTAGCCTGGAGTCTCTACGCTCCTTCCGGCGGGGTGAGCTCCCTTGAATCGAACAGCAGTAGCAAAAAGACTCAAGAAGGTTGATCGCTTCTAGGTAGCGCTCCTGCTTCAGCGCAGTGATGCCAGCACGGAGGGAGCCATACGGAGGAGACATGAGCCTAAAAGGGGATTTTAACCGCCTTGCAGCCAGTGGCCTAGCTTTTTATCCCAGGTTTCGTGTCTGCTACTACTATACTTCAGACAGACAACTGCGACTCCCCTCTTCCTCGCTTTTGGCAAGGGCGCTCAACTCTTACGGGCTAGGATATAAGTGCTGACGTAGTGGGTTTCCCGGCGCAGCACCTCACAGCCTGCCTGCTGCAGACGCGCCCCCAGGTCGTCGCGGATGTAGTCTCGGTAGTAGGGTTCGTGGAAGGTTTGCGCAAAAGCTTCCATCGTCTCCTCCAGCTCCGGCGAATCCAAGAGTTGCACCGAGTCGCAGATGACAATGACGCTCCCCGGCTTCACCACGCGGCTCATCTCGTTGATGACATTTTGCCGGGCCGGGCCGGGCAGCTCGTGGAAGAGAAACACACTGACAACCGCATCAAAGGTGGCGTCGGCATAGGGCATAGCCTCAGCGTTGGCGCGGATGAGCTGGGGCAGCTCCCCAGGCAACTCCTGCAACAGGCGGTTGGCCTTGCGCAGATAGGCAGGGGAAAGATCCAGACCGTACAGCGCCGCTTTGGGCAGAGCTCCCCGCAAAAGGCGCAGCGTGCGCCCCGTACCACAAGCCACATCGAGAATGTGGGGAGCAGATAGAGCAGGATCGAGGGCATCCTTGAGCAGCCGGATTACCCGTCGCCGCATGGCATCCGCCGTGCCCCCAAACAGCAGCTCCACCTGGAGGTCGTAGAGCTCAGCCGAGCGATCGCTCAGGTAGCCGTTGGTTTGGTAGTGGAAATTCTGCAGGTAGTATTTCGGGTAGCCCTCTGTGGAGATGTCTGGAGAAAACTCCTGGTAGCGCCGACTGTGGACCCGTCGGGTAATCTGGGGCAGTTCCAACCACACGGCTGGGTAATAGCGAGCAAAGTCCAGCCAGGGGTTGTCAAAGAGAAGCGCGTGAGGGTAGTAACCTGCCTCGGCATCTTGCCAATCGACCTGGAGCAGCCGTTCGTAACGAGCCCGCAACTCCTGCAAAGTAGCTGCGCTGACCTTTACCCGCTCCCGCGGCGGCAGGGGCTTGCCGGAGACAAAGCTCTGCAACTCCCTAAGGGCAGAGAGCATCAGCTCGGAAGCCTGCGTGGAGAGAGCCTTGTGGACAAAGCCGAAGAGGTTTTTGCTCCACTGAAAGGCACGGTAGGCTGCCTCTCCAACTGGCGATGGGATTGGCAGCGACAGCTCGGAGCTTAACTGTAGGCTCATAACCCTGCAAGGTGCGAATGCTTAATGTTTGTTTACGTTAGATTATAGCAAGGCAGCGGTGCGAAACCGGCAAGTTCTGGGCCTTGGGAGAGCCGGCGAATTGCTAGTCCCACCCCACTTCTTTAGCAGGGAGAGTACTCTATTGGTGTCCCAGGAAAGACGTCTCCACTGCCTAATGCCCTGGGGGAAGAGGCTGAGCAAGTCGAGCAGATTGGGAAAAGGGAGCGCCCGAGCATGACAGCCAAGACGGTGTTGGTCATTGACGACAGCATCATGATCCGCAAGATGGTGGCTGGGATCTTGGCCGATCAATTCCAGGTGCTGGAGGCTAAAGATGGCCTGACGGGCTTGGAGGTTGCCAAAAAGCACCATCCCGATCTCATCTTGCTGGATTTCGTCATGCCCAACATGGATGGCTACGAGACCTTGCAGGCCATCCGGCGGGAGGAGAGCCTGAAAAACACCCCTGTCATTATGATGTCAGGGATGAAAGAGCAGGTAACAGCCCGCATCCCTGAGCCTTTTGTCGATTTTGACTTCATTGAAAAGCCCTTTGAGGCGGAAGCCCTTCTGGCCCAAATTCAAAAGGCCTTGCGGGTGACCCCTGAGGCGGCACCAGAGCCGGGGTCGGAAACCAACACCCAGTTGCTCTTGAACAAGCTCACCGCCATCGAGACCCTGCTCATCCAAGGCACGGAAAACCTCATCCAGCGGGAGGTGGTGACGCGGCTTGTCAACCTCAGCCAGCGCCTAGACCGTCAGGAAGCCCACAGCGCTAGTCTAGAAGAGCAGATCCGTAAACTCACTAGCGAAGTGGAACGGCACAGTCAGGGCTTGGCCCTGATCGTCAAGGAGTTGCGGCATATTCGTAAACTGCTAGGGGGATCCTGATGTCTGAGCAAGGCTTGGAGCGCGCCTACCGGCACCTGGATGCGGTGACGGCCCTGTTTGTGGCTGTGCTGCTCATTTCCAACATCGCCTCGGCCAAGATCGTGCTTTTGGGGCCGTTTACCTTTGATGGCGGCACTATTCTCTTTCCCCTCAGCTACATTTTCGGCGACATCCTCACGGAGGTCTATGGCTATGCCCGCTCGCGGCGGGTGATCTGGTTGGGGTTTTTCTCAGCGGCCCTGATGTCGGTAACCTTGATGATCGTGGGATCCCTGCCGGCAGCCCCCGATTGGCCCTACCAGGAAGCCTACAACCAGATTCTCGGCCTTACCCCGCGCATTGTACTGGCCAGCCTTATTGCCTACTGGAGCGGCAGCTTTGCCAATGCCTATGTGCTGGCCCGCCTGAAGGTGTGGACGCGGGGACGCTGGCTGTGGACACGCACCATCAGCTCCACGTTGGTGGGCCAGGCGGTGGATACGGGCCTGTTTATTCTCATCGCCTTCTGGGGGGTGTTTCCCGGTCTGATGAGCCTCATTGTCTCCAACTACGTGTTCAAGTGTGCCGTTGAGGCAGTCTGTACGCCCCTGACCTACGCCATCACCGGCTGGCTAAAGCAACAGGAACAGGAAGACTACTTTGACGTGGCAACCGACTTTAACCCTTTCCGAATGCAGTCTGTATCTAGGTAGTTTATCCATCAGCTGCCCCGGCGAGAGGGATCCCAGTTTTGGTATAGTCAGAGCGTTATCCTTTCTCTCCTGCCGCCGGTGCGCAGCAAGCCGGCCCGGCTTGGGCAGCCCGCTGTTGTCGGGAGCCTTTATCTAAGACAAGACTTTTGTGAGGGATCCGTAAAGATGATGCTCATTTTCCAAATTGCTCTGTTGGTGTTGGTGCTCTACAGCTTGCTCCTGGTGGTGGCAGTGCCAGTGCTCCTTAGCTCAGCCAGCGACTGGAGCCGGGCCAAGAATGTCCTTTTGGTGGGATCCCTGCTCTGGGTGCTGATGGTAATCGGGGTGGGAGTACTTAGTTTCTTTAAGTGATCCTCCCACCCTCCCACCAGCTCCTGGACGTGGCAGAGCATCAGGACTGCAAGGTTCTGGTGGCTGGGAAAAACTGCGCACCCCCGCACTCTGTTGGGTCCTGAGCGGGGATCCCACCCATTTAGAATGGAGGGTGTTTTGGATACGGTTCTGCTGCTTGCTGAGTCGCTAGCGATTGCAGAGCTCTGAGGCGCTGACGTGTTTGGGGAGGTTTGGGTGGTGAGAGGGGCAAAGTGCTGGCAGCTTTTTGGCTGGGTGCGGCTGGGGATGGCGGTGGCAGGTGTAGTGGGATCCCTGCTGCTGTCCCGTCCAGCAGTGGGGCAGTCGGGCTTTGTCATCACGGGCAGCGAGGGGGTACCTGTCCTCAGCTATCGGCTGGATTTTCGCGGCATTCGTGGTCGGCTGGATCGCTATCGCCTGACGATCCCACCGCAGGACGTGGCGGTAGCAGAAGTTCTAATTAGTGGGGACAGGAACTTTGATGCCGTCATCGATCCCCAGAATGTGCGCCTAGAGGTGGAGGGGAAGCCAGTGGAGCTGGCGGAAGTGTATTGGGACGAGGAGTTTCGCTCCTTGGAGGTGGTGGCCCGTCAGCCCATTGCCGCCGGCCAGGAGATCCGCTTGGTGCTCTCCAATGTGCGCAATCCTTCCGCTGCCGGCATCTACCGGGTAGAAGCGCGGGTAAAGGGGACAGAGCCCAATCCGCTCTTCCGCAAGGTGGGCAACTGGCTCATCACCATCGACGATCCGGAGCGGCTTACCTTCTAATGGCCGCTGCCTCTGGCTTCAACAACCTCAAGGGATCCAAAGAGGAGCTGGGGGCGAACGGTAGCCTGGCATCCAGGGAGAGGTTGTCTTTGGTCCTAGCCGACACCTGGTATCCCAACTGGTGGCAGGCCCTGCTCTTGGGCATGGTGCAGGGGATCACCGAGTTTCTGCCCATTAGCAGCACGGCGCACCTGCGGGTGGTTCCGGCTTTGCTGGGCTGGCCAGATGCAGGCGCTTCCTTTGCGGCGGTAATCCAGTTGGGCAGCTTGGGGGCAGTGTTGATCTACTTTGCCTCTGATCTGCGCCAGGTGCTCCTTGGCTCCTGGAAGGCTTGGCAGGAGCGAGATTTCCAGCAGGAGTCTTGGCGGCTGCTCATAGGGATCCTGGTGGGGACGTTGCCAATTGGGGTTGCCGGGTGGGCCGTCAAGGCCATTTGGGGATCCCCGCCCCGCCAGTTGGGGGTGATTGCTACTGCCGCCATTGGCTTGGCACTGGCTTTGGGCTGGGCGGAACGGGTGGGGAAACGCCGGCGAGATCTGCACAGCCTGGGCATTTGGGATGGGCTCTGGGTAGGGCTGGCCCAGGCTTTGGCGTTGATTCCAGGGGTATCCCGCTCCGGTGTGACGCTGACAGCGGCTCTGTTGCTGGATTTGCAGCGCTCGGCTGCCGCCCGCTACTCCTTTTTGCTAGGGATCCCGGCCCTCTTTTTGGCCGGGGTGGAGGAATTTATCGCCGAGTTCAGGGCAGAGGCACTGCTGTCGCAGGGGTTGGGGACGCTCTCGGCCTTTGTTTTCTCCTACTGGTCCATCGATTGGCTCATTCGATTTTTGCAGCGCAGCAGCACCTGGCTGTTTATCGTCTACCGGATTGGGTTTGGCCTGTTCATTTTCTTGGGGCTAGCCCTGGGGTTCCTGCAACCTTAAGCCGACTTAGCGCTTTGGGCAGGTACTCCCCTAGGTGGGCCGGATCCACCCCTGTTAGACCCCGCTCCCCCGCCAGCTGGATAGCGGCTTGGGCGTGCCACCACACTCCAGCACAGGCACAACTGAGCAGCTCCGCGATCCCCATCGACTGACCCAGTTGGGCCCTTCTGCGCGCCACCAGGCCGCCGATTAAGCCAGTTAGGACATCGCCGCTGCCACCGCGGGCCAAAGCCGGTGTGCTCTCCGGGTTGACCCAGCATTCCCCCGTAGGAGAGGCGATGACCGTCCGTGCTCCCTTTAAAACCACCACCGCTCTACTCTGGGCTGCTGCTCTCTGGGCTGCCTCCATGCGATCCGCAAGCGGGATCCCTGGAAAAAGCCGGCGAAATTCCCCCAGGTGGGGGGTGAGGATGGCTTGGATCCCGTTTTCTTGCAAGCGCTCCACCCCCATCTCCGCCAGGGCATTGAGGCCATCGGCGTCGATAACCCAAGGGATCCCGGCCCAATCCTGCAGCAAGCTCTCCAGCAGTCGCCGGCGGGTTTCTCCTAGGCCGGGCCCCACTGCCACCGCCTGGAAAGGTTTTTCGCCCAGCGGCGGCAGAGCCGGGATCCCTTCCCAGGGGTGAACCAAGACTTCCGGCAAAGTGCTGTGGATGAGCCCCTTCAATTCCGCCGGCACCGCCAGGGTTACCATGCCCACGCCACTGGCGCGGGATCCCAGCCCGGCCAACGCCGCCGCCCCGGCATAGGCCGCCGACCCTGCGACCACTAGCAGGGATCCCTGGCGATATTTGTGGGTATCCAAAGGTGGGTCAGGGGGAAAATGGGGCCAAGGGTTCAGCAATAGCTGGGGAACCGCCCCTGCTAGGCAGACCCAAGGGGGGATGCCAAAATCAAGGCGATGCAGCCGTCCTACCCAGGGCAGAGCCGCCTCCTGCCACAGGCCCCGTTTCCAGAGGCCCAGGGCATAGGTGTGGCTGGCGCGGATGCAGCAGCCCCAGATCTCGCCTGTCTGGTCGTTGAGGCCGGAGGGCAAGTCCAGGCTGAGGATGGGAATGCCGCTGCCGTTGGCCCATTCCACCGCCCCCGCCCAGGGATCCCCCAGGGGCCGGTTTAGGCCAATGCCAAAGAGGGCGTCAATGAGCAGATCGCAGTCGGCCAACGCCTCCACCCGCTCCACAAACTCCGCCCCCAGCGCCCTGAGGTAGCGGGCGTGGTTAGCGGTTAGGGGCTTGAGATCCGGCTTCCCCAACCAAACCTTCACCTCCTTTTGGGCTAGCCGCAGCTCTCGCCCAACCACCAAGCCGTCGCCGCCATTGTGCCCCGTGCCGCAGAGGATGCCAATCCGCTGCACCTGGGGAAAATCCTGCTGCAACTGGGCAAAGGCGGCCAGCCCCACCTTCTCCATCAGGGCGGCCACGGGCATGCCGGCAGCGAAGATCTCCTCCTCAAGACGCCGCATCTGCGCCGAGCTGACCAAGGCGGTGGCCGGGTCAAAGGAGCGGAGGAGGCTGCTTGGCTGGGGCAAAGAGGGCTCTGGCATGGCGGTCATGGCTGAGGGGGGCTTATGGAGCTCAGCTCGATCACATTCCCGTCGGGATCCCGAACAAACACAGCCGCCCGCCCGGAAGCGCTGAGCTGCACCTCATAGCCTGCCTGCAGCAGGCGGGCCTTTACCGCCTCCAGATCTTCCACTCCCAGGGCCACATGGGGAAGGCGCCCCCACTTCGCCTTGCTGCCACGACTGGCTTGCTGCCCTTGGTCAAGCGGCTCCTCAGGGACGATCAAATGAATCTGCGAAGACCCCACCTGGTACCAAGCGCCAGGAAAGTTAAAGGGAAACCGCTCTGCCTTGGGGAGCCCGAGCACAGTTGCGTAGAAATGCTCGGCCCTGGCCAGATCGCTAACCCAAAGGGCGGTGTGGAGGTGTTGATAGGTGCTCATGACGTTGCTTTAGCTTAATCAGCGGGAAGCCC
>NZ_JANSIV010000084.1:0-4668 GCF_047502705.1 Synechococcus sp. H70.1 | reverse complement strand
TTCCTGCCGTGGGTCGCCCGGTGGCAGTAGGCTGAGACCTCTGTACCAACAAGTCTGTGAAGCGGGAAGCCCGTACGCTATCTAAAACGAAGATGAGTGTCGGGAGTCGTTCACCGCAAGGCCTTGAAGCTGGCGAGAGTAATCTCCAAGGGCCTGTTCCGCCCAGACACTAAGGTGGAGCTAGGGCAGCGGCGACGAAAATATCCTCTATCTTGCTTCTTGCCTAGGGGTTGGTCTATGGGATCCCACACCAAGTTTTTCGGCACCGTCTTGGCCATGCTGGCTGTTAACGGCATCTACTTGCAATTACAGCAGCTTGCCCTGCGGTTGGAAGAAGAGGTGAACCCAGCTCCTTCAGAACAGGCTGCTCCAGAGCCGCAGAGCAACGCCCAGCCGCCGCATCCCTGGGGTCATCTGGCCCAAGTTTTCCGGGGGGCCAGCTTCGTCGGGATCCCCACCCCTAGGTTCCAAGCTGAGAAGCAGGGTGGTGCTTTGCAAAGGGGATCAAACCCCGTACCATAGAGGAGCAGGCCCCCTGTTTTGCGGTTTACAACTTGGATACTCACCATGACTCAGCCGTCAGCGACCTCTGGGCAAAAGCCACTTGTTATTGCCCCTTCCATCCTCTCGGCAGACTTTAGCCGCTTAGGAGAAGAAGTGCGGGCAGTGGATGAGGCGGGGGCCGACTGGATCCACGTGGACGTCATGGATGGCCGCTTTGTGCCCAACATTACCATTGGCCCCTTGGTGGTGGAAGCCCTGCGCCCGGTTACGGCCAAGCCCCTAGATGTGCACCTGATGATTGTGGAGCCGGAAAAGTACGTGGCTGACTTTGCCAAGGCGGGGGCCGACATTATCTCCGTTCATGCCGAGTCCAGCTCCACTATTCACCTGCACCGCACCCTCAGCCAAATCAAGGATCTGGGCAAACAGGCGGGCGTGGTGCTCAACCCGGCCAGCCCCTTGGAGCTCATCCAGTACGTGCTGGATCTGGTGGATCTGGTCTTGATCATGAGCGTCAACCCCGGCTTTGGCGGCCAGAGCTTCATTCCAGCAGTGGTGCCCAAAATTCGCCAACTGCGGGCCCTCTGCAACGAGCGCGGTCTGGATCCCTGGATCGAGGTGGATGGCGGTATCAAGGCTAGCAACGCCTGGCAGGTGATCGAGGCGGGGGCCAATGCCATCGTGGCCGGCTCGGCCGTGTTCAAGGCCAAAGACTATGGGGAGGCTATTCGCGCTATCCGCAACAGCCGTCGCCCGGAGCTGGTAACGGTTTGATTTGGGAAAACCGTGCTCTTGCGCTCCTCTCAGGCCAAGGCACAGAGGAGCAGGGATGGAAGGACGAGCCCGAAATTCTAGCGCAGAGCGGCGGTCTCCTGCTGGGTAGCCGAAGGCACCGTACCCTCCTCACTGGCGGCTTGGACGAGGCAATGGGAAGGCGTGGAAGGAGGAGTGATTGGCTGGGGCGAAGTAGGGCTGAAAAAAACCTGGCAGAAAGGCAGGCGGCTGTTGCGCTGAATGTCAGCAAGGTAGGGAGGAGGGATAGTACCCCAGTAGGCCTCTAGCACCTGCTGGTCGGGATCCTCCGGCAGCACCTGGTAGTACACCATCAGGCGGTTATCGGGGAACCAAGCGCGGACAAGTCTTTGCAGCTGCCTTGGATTGAAGCCCGGTTCCTCTGGGTTATAAATCAGGTGCATCCCCACTAGGCGCCCGCCCATGAAGTAGGCCTCCACATAAAACCCGCGGGCATAGAGGGGGGGCACGGAGGGATCCCGCGACGAAGGGGCACCCGGCAAGTAGAGAGCCTCACCCCCGGGGCGCAGTTGCCAGCGGCTCCAGCGGGGATCCTCCCGGTCGCTGGAGAGGGCTTCCCAATTGTTGGCGCGGGCGTAGCTTAAGAAGCGCTCCTCCACCATGCCCAAATAGAGCATTTCCATCTGCCAGGACGGTCGGGCCCGCGTTTGCAAGAGGGGCAGCGTGCGCACTTCTCCCTGCTTGAGCACCAAAACTTCTGCCCGCGCTGGGTAACCTTCCCACGTCAGCAGTGCTGCCAAGATACCTGCTCCAACTGCTCTACCAAGGCTGGCCAGCCCTCGCCGTGCCGCCCGTAGCAACAGCCTGACCAGGGGCAGCTCAAACCAAGGCCACGCCCCGCCCAACGCAGCTAGAGAAGCAGGGACGTAAGATGAGATCACGGGGAGATCAAGAGGCCAGGAAGAGGATAGGGGCCATGAATGCCTTATTCTAGCTTAACCAGCGGGAAGCCCTGCACTGGAGTTCCATGTAGTGTCGGGACGAAAGCCGTTCGTGCTACAACTAGGGGGAACAAGTAATTTCCCTAACTTGTTCGTGCTGGGGGTCGCAGGGTGGCAGCAGGCCGAGGCCTCTGGACCAACAAAAAATGCGAAGCCCGTACGCTAGCTGTTCGCGCAGCCTGTCGTAAGCCAGGGTGGGTTTACTCAACGAAGACGAGGGTCGGGAGTCGTTCACTCACAGTGCTGAGGTTCCTTAGAAATCTTAACCTGCTGCCCTGGGTGAACTTTCTTGCCGACAGCGGATGGATCAAAACCCGTATCCAACTGGGCGCGACTGCCGAGAAGCTCCCTCCTCGACCGTAGGGCCGGGGCTCATCGTTATTGCTGGCCCCACCGCCACCGGCAAGTCGCAGCAGGCGTTGTGGCTGGCCCGGCGGCTGGGATCCCCCCTGTTGAACGCCGACTCTCGTCAGGTCTACCGGGAGTTTGACATCGGCACCGCCAAGCCCACCCCTGCTGAGCGGGCCCTTTGGCCCCATGAGTTCATTGACTTTGTGGATCCCCGCCACACCTACACTGTGGCCGAGTTCCAACGAGCCGCCCAAGCCCGCATTGCCGAGGCCCATCGGCAGGGACAGACTCCCATTCTGGTGGGGGGGACGGGGCTTTACATCCAATCTATCACTGCAGGGCTGGGGATCCCGGCAGTTCCCCCGCAGCCCCAGTTGCGCGCTCAATTGGAGACGTGGCCGCCTGAGATCCGCTACGCCTGGCTGCAGCAGTTGGATCCCGTGGCCGCTCGGCAGATTCACCCCCATGACGAGGTGCGCACCCTGCGGGCTTTAGAGATCATCTACACCACCGGGAAGCCGGCTTCCCGCCTGCGGCAGGCCCACCCTCCCAACTACCCCATCTTGATCTTGGGGCTGCACTGCCCGATGCCCCGTCTAGAACAACGCATTGCCCGGCGCACAGCGGCAATGCTGGAGCAGGGGTGGATCGAGGAGGTAAAGACGCTGCGGGAGCGCTATGGGCCGGACTTGCCTCTTCTGCAGACCTTGGGCTATGCGGAGATTAGTGCTTACCTAGAAGGGCGGATCCCAGAGGCGGAGCTCCAGCCTTTGATTGTGCGGCGTACCCGCCAGTTTGCCAAACGGCAGATGACCTGGTTTCGGGCCATGCCAGGGATCCAGTGGCTAGACTGCGAGGCTGAGGATCTGCCGGAGCAGATTTGGAACCGGGTTATGGCGTGGAGGGCGGCTCAGACCAGCGCCGAAACCACTCCTGCCGTCGCTGCGCGTCCGCCCGCCGATTGGTAACGATCTCCCACACTTGCACCCCTTGGGCGGGCAAGGGATCCAGGGCTTGAGCCAGCTCCTCCCACGTCTCCAGCCGCTGGTGGGGAATGCCGTGAGCCTGGCAGAGGCGAGCAAAATCTACCGCCTGGGGAGTGGCAAAGTAGGGCTCAAAGGGAGGATTGAGCCCCTGGCGGCCCACCTCCGCAATGGGCAGTAGCTCGAAAATCCCTCCTCCCTGGTTGTTGATGAGCAAAATGGTTAGAGATCCCTGTAGCTGAGAGCTAAGCCGCAGGCCACCGCAGTCGTGTAGAAAGGCCAGATCCCCAGTCAGCAACACCGTCGGGCGATAGCGGTGGGCCACTCCAAAGGCAGTCGAGAGGATGCCGTCGATGCCGTTGGTGCCGCGGTTAAAGTAAGGCCGGATGCGGCGGTCGTTGGGCGGCCAGAACCACTCCACATCCCGCACCGGCGTGCTGTTGGCAATAAATAGCGGCGTTTCCGGAGGCAGGTGGTGGGCCAGCCACCAGGCAACCTTGCCCTCAAACCACTCCGGCACAGCCGCCAGCAGGCGATCCAGCTCAACCCGAGCTTTTGCTTCCGCCCTCAGCCAGGTTTGCAGAAAAGCGGTTGCCTTGGCCTTGCCTGCCGGGATCCCTGCCGCCACCTCCTCTACTGTGTAGGGCAAGTGGGTTGTGGAGTTGTGGAGGGGATCGGCGTTCTGAGGACGGGGGTCGAGTAGCCAGGTGCGGGGAGCCGCTTGCGCCAGAACTTGCCGTAGCACCTTGCTGGTGGGCAGGGATCCCAGTTGGATGACTTGTTCCGGCCAGAGCAAGGGATCCCCCCGCTGCAAGAGGAAGTCGTAGGTAGTGATGAGGTAAGGGTTAAGGGAAGCGTAGTTGCGCAAGGGGGAGAGTCCCTCCGCCAGCACCGGCCAGCCCAGAGCCAGCGACAAACGGGCCACTGCTGCCACGTACTCTTGGGGATCTGCCGGCTGGGCTGGCCCTGCCAAGATCACCCCCCGCTCGCAGCTGCACCACTCCTGCCAAAAAGAAGCTGTCTCTACCTGAGAAGAGTTCCGCCTTGTCGGGAAGGGAAATCCAGCAGGAGCCACC
>NZ_JANSIV010000083.1:0-912 GCF_047502705.1 Synechococcus sp. H70.1 | reverse complement strand
GGAATAGATAGCTACGGCTCAGGAAGAAGAGCCGGCAATCCCCAGAGGACTGTTGCGAGTGCGGCTCTCCCTGACAGCGATAAAGGAAAGAGCGGACGCTGAAAAGCTAAAGGAGAACCTGAAGTTCTATTTGGTTTGGACGGCGGATTCTACCCCCATTGATCCTGTTGCTAGATGAACTACCCCACCGCGCAGGCGGGTGGGGTTTCCCCATCCGCTTGACAGCAGAGCTTTTGTCTCTTCCTCTGCCCCAGTTGCTTCATGGATCCCGTGTACCCAACATCCGCTCCCAGAACTTGAGCTGCTCATGAACTGGCGAGTAAGCCAAGCCGCTAAAGTTCCACAGCTGCTGCAGCGTCTGACCGCAGTGGACGTGGAACTGACACCGCACCATCCAGCCCTTCATTTCCGACGGGGGATCAAGACACAGCTCCGCGTGCTCGCGCTCAAAGAACAGGCAGGGCTCTCCCCAACCCCACAGCTGCGGTGGCGGCGGGTCACTGCGGGCAAACCCGTGAACGGTAACTTTCAGGTCCAGATCCGTCTCATCAGGGTCGTATTGCCGCCCCAGCTGTTGCAGCAGATAAGCCAGGCAAATCAAGGCTTCAAAACGGCGCTCAAATAGAACATAGGAGTTCTCCAGACCATACTGCTGCCCGGGCCGGCGCGCTTGCAGGTGTCGCAGCGCCTGCGCAGCTCGCTCCACGTCGTCGTGGGCCACAACCGGCAGCCAAGTCTGAGGCGAGGTGTAGCGTACCACAAGAACCAAAGGTAGAGGGCTATCTATGGCCATGGCAAGTTTGGCTTTTGTGCATCGGCAGCCGCTAAAGCATATCCCACTGCCGCCACGCCGCGGATATTAAATTGGGTTAAGCCTAAGACAGTGTTTAGTTTATTGCCAATGTCGATTAG
>NZ_JANSIV010000082.1:0-918 GCF_047502705.1 Synechococcus sp. H70.1 | reverse complement strand
GGCCTTGGCAACTGCTCCCAGGCTATGGCCCCGGCTGCTTAGCTGCCGAACACGCGAACAATGCGGCGCATGGCTTCTTCTACGTTGGCGCGGCTGTTAAAAGCCGACAGGCGCAGATAGCCCTCGCCGGCGCTGCCAAAGCCAGATCCGGGAGTTCCCACCACATGGCAGGTGTGCAGGAGCTTGTCGAAAAACTCCCAACTGCTCAGTCCCTCCGGAGCCTTTACCCAGACATAGGGAGCGTTGACGCCGCCGTAGGCCTGGATGCCGGCTTTGGCAAGCTGCTCACGAATGATGCGGGCATTCTCCAGGTAAAACTGCACCCGAGCCCGCACCTGGGCTTGCCCTGCCTCGGAATAGACGGCCTCGGCCCCCCGCTGCACAATGTAAGCCACGCCGTTGAACTTGGTGGACTGGCGGCGATACCACAGGCTCCAGAGATCCACCCAGGAGCCATCGGCAGCCTGGCCCCGCAGCGACTTGGGCACCACTGTAAAGGCGCAGCGGGTGCCGGTAAAGCCGGCTGTCTTGGAAAAGGAGCGGAACTCAATGGCGCATTCCCTTGCCCCTGGGATCTCGTAGATGGAGTGGGGGATCCCAGGCTCCGTAATGTAGGCCTCGTAGGCGGCATCAAAGAGAATGAGGGAGTTGTGGGCGCGGGCATAGTCCACCCAGGCCTGCAGATGCTCCCGGGTTGCTACCGCGCCGGTGGGGTTGTTGGGAAAGCAGAGGTAGATGACATCAACTTTTTGCTCGGGCAGGCTGGCAGTAAAGTGGTTTTCTGCGGTCAGCCGCAGATAGACCAGACCCTCGTACTCACCCCGCTCGTTGGCCGGCCCCGTGTGGCCGGCCATAACTGATGTTTCGACCTAAACCCCATAAACCGGTAGCCTGGGTCGTATAAACATCGACCGCAGC
>NZ_JANSIV010000081.1:0-33178 GCF_047502705.1 Synechococcus sp. H70.1 | reverse complement strand
CAATTAGCCAAGTCAGCAAAACAGAGCACACTGCCAACAGCAAGGTGGCGCCGGCACGGGAGAGAATAAGCTGCGCCACCGGCACGCGATAGGTGTAGCTGACGCCAAAATCCCCCTGCAGCAGATTGCCCAGCCAGGTCAAATACTGCCAAATCAAGGGCTTATCCAGGCCCAGCCGTGCCTCTTCCTGGGCAATAAACTCTTGGCTGACACTGGGATCCGCCCGCAAGGGATCCAAAAAATCACCGGGAGCCAGTTGCAAGAGCAAAAAGCTAAGCACCGTGATCAGCAGTAGCACCGGCACCGCTTGGGCCAGCCGCTGCAAGACCAAGGCCAGCGGTGGCCACAGACTGAAAGCGCGCCTGCTAGGGGAAGAGGAGGTTACGGCCACAGACAGAAGTCGGGTTGAGCGGGGTTCAAATCTCAACGGAGTGGAATTCCTGTCGAACTATGCTGCCATTCTTCGGCCCAGATTTCCAGCCTGCTACCCGGCTTGGAACAGGGTGCAGCAGGAGAATTGGGGGTTAGGCCGCTCCGGCAGGCGCAAGCCAAGGCGGTAGACTAGTCAAAAGCTTTTTCGATGAGTTGCCGTTGGGAAGATCTCTTGCGAAACCTGTTTCTTACCGGCGCTAGCGGCTGTCTGGGGCACTATGTGTTGGAGCGCCTGGCCCAGGAAAGGGATCCCGAGTTTCCAGAGCGGCCCGCCTACCACCTCTACCTCCTTATCCGCAATCCCAGCCGCCTGCGGCTGAACTTGGAACGGCTGCCCGCCCCCATCACCCTGGTGCTCGGCGATCTGCTGCACATCCGCGAGCACGCTGCCCTGCTGCAGCAGATGGATGGTCTGATCCACATGGCGGCGGCTTGGGGGGATCCCACCCTAGCCTGGGCGGTGAACGTTACCCACACTCTGGAGCTCTTTCAGTTGTTGGATCCCCGGCGCTGCCAGCAGGTGATCTACTTTTCCACCGCCAGCCTTTTGGATCAGGCGTTACAACCCTTGACCATTGCTGGCCAGGTGGGCACAGATTACATCCGCAGCAAGTATGTGATGCTGCTGCGGCGGCGGGAAAGCTGCTTCTGGCCGGATCGGCTGCTGACGCTCTACCCCACCCTACTGTTTGGCGGCAGTCCCCACCACCCCTATTCCCACATCACCGCTGGCCTTAAGGATGTGCTCCGCTGGCTAGATCTCATCCGCTTTTTGCGGATAGACGCCAGCTTCCACTTCATCCACGCTGCCGATGTGGCAGAGATGGTGGCCTACTGGGTAGCCCATCCGCCCGGTGGCGGCGATTGGGTGTTGGGCAACCCCCCTCTGTCTGTGGATGAGTGCGTGGAACAGGTGTGCGCCCATTTCAGAAAGCGGATCTACTTCCGCCTGCCCTTGCCCCTCGGACTCCTCCGCAGCTTGGCTTTTCTGTTTGGGGTGCGGCTTTCGGCGTGGGACGAGTACTGTCTGCGCCACCGCCATTTTGTCTATCCGGCCCTCTCGCCAGCAGGCCTGGGTTTGCCCTGCCACTTCCCCACTGTAGCCTCTCTTCTGGATGCTTACCTCTAGGCCGCTTTTTCCCTCTCCCAGAGGAGGTGGGGTTCACCGGACTTCAAAAGGGATTAGCTAGGAGGGGCGGCCACTTCTCCAATAGCCAAGGCTTGCAGCTGAGCGGCAATGCGCTCCCGGTTAAGCCTCTGCCCGATGAACACTAGGCGGGTCAACCGCGGCTCTTGCGGGCGCCAGGGCCGGTCGTAGTAGGTTTCCAATCGCCCTCCCACTCCCTGCAGCACCAGCCGCATCGGCTTGTGGGGCACGGCCACAAACCCCTTCACCCGGTAGAGGCATTCCTCTTGAGCCAGTTGGCGCAGTTGGGCAACTAGGGATCCCGGCTCATAGCTCCCCTCCAGGCTCAGGTAAAAAGACTCGAAGGCCTCGTGCTCGTGGTCTTCTTCGTGATCGTGGTGGCTGGGGCGGCGTTCAAGTTGGTCTTCCACGGCTGCGTTGAAGCCCAAGAGCACTTCTGGGGCCACCTGGCCCCGCTCACAGGGGAGGACTCGAACCTCAGGGCGCAATTGTTGCCGCAGCCAGCTCTCCACGCGCGCTCGCTCTGACAACGTGATCTGATCCACCTTGCTCAACAGCACCAAATCGGCGCAGCTCAACTGATCCGCAAACAGCTCCTCAATGGGCGTCTCGTGATCCAGGCTCTCGTCTGCCTGCCGCTGCGCCTCCAGGGCCGCCAGATCCCCCACCAGTTGTCCAGAGGCCAGGGCCTGGCCGTCCACCACCGCAATCACCGCATCCACCGTGGCGCCAGTGCGTAGGGTGGGCCAGCGGAAAGCCTGCACCAGGGGCTTAGGCAAGGCCAATCCTGAAGTTTCAATGAGAATGCCGTCCAGCTCCGCCCGCCGTTGCAGCAGGGTCTCCATGGCAGGCAAAAATTCCTCCTGCACTGTGCAGCAGAGGCAGCCGTTGGCCAGCTCCAAAATCGGGATGGAACCCTCTCCCGCGCAGAGTTGGCAGTCCCGCAGCAGTTCGCCATCGATGCCCACTTCGCCAAACTCATTGACCAACACCGCGAGACGGCGACCGCCACTGTTGAGGAGGAGGTGACGGATGACAGTGGTCTTGCCAGATCCCAGAAAGCCAGTGATGACGGTAACCGGGACTTTGTGCATCTTCCCTAAGGATTCGGCTTCCCCAGTTTCTACCCTCCCCTCCGTTCTTGCCAATCCTGGTGGGGAGGATCCCACAAAAAGGCCCCCTAGAGGGGGCCAAAGGTCTATTCCAAGGAGACGGATGCCCTTACCGGATTGGCTTCATCCGGTAAACCGGCTCGTCCTCACGGCTAATCCCTTTCTCAAAGCCAGCGGCGGCAGCACGGGCACGACCGGCATGCCACAGGTGGCCAACGAAGAACAGGAAGCCCAAGATGAAGTTGTGGGCCGCCAACCAAGTGCGGGGGCTGGTGAAGTTCACCGTGTTGATCTCGGTCGCCACACCCCCCACCGAGTTCAGGGATCCCAGTGGCGCGTGGGTCATGTACTCCACCGCACGGCGAGCTTGCCAGGGTTGGATGTCGTTCTTCAACTTATCCAAGTCCAGGCCATTGGGGCCCAGCAGCGGCTCTTTCCAGGGAGCCCGCACATCCCAGAAGCGCATCGTCTCACCCCCAAAGATGATCTCGCCCGTGGGAGAGCGCATTAGGTACTTACCCAGACCGGTGGGACCTTGAGCTTGGCCAATGTTTGCCCCCAGGCGCTGGTCGCGCACGATAAAGGTAAGGGCTTGCGCCTGCGAAGCCTCTGGTCCCGTGGGTCCGTAGAACTCACTGGGGTAGACGGTGTTGTTGAACCAGATGTAGCAGGTGGCAATGAAGCTCATCAGCGAGACCGCCGCCAAGCTGTAGGAGAGATAGGCCTCTCCCGACCAGATGAAGGCACGGCGGGCCCAGCCAAAGGGCTTGGTGAGGATGTGCCAGATGCCACCGGCAATGCAGATGATGCCGATGTAGATGTGGCCACCAATCACATCCTCCATGTTGTCCACACTGATGATCCAGCCTTCCCCACCAAAGGGAGACTTGAACAGATAGCCGAAGATTACTGCCGGGTTGAGGGTGGGGTTGGTAATTACCCGCACATCCCCACCGCCAGGAGCCCAGGTGTCATAGACACCGCCAAACCACATAGCCTTAGCCACCAACAGGAAAGCCCCCAACCCCAAGAGGATGAGGTGGATTCCCAGGATGGTGGTCATCTTGTTCTTATCTTTCCAGTCGTAGCCAAAGAAGGGGAAAGACTGCTCCAGGGTTTCTGGGCCGCGAATGGCGTGATAAACACCCCCAAACCCTAGCACAGCACTGGAGATGAGGTGCAGTACACCAATGACAAAGTAGGGGTAGGTGTCCACCACTTCGCCGCCTGGGCCAACTCCCCAGCCCAAAGTAGCCACGTGAGGCATCAGGATCAGGCCCTGTTCATACATGGGCCGATCCGGCGTGAAGTGAGCCACCTCAAAGAGCAGCATCGCTCCCGCCCAGAAGACCATCAAGCCAGCATGAGCTACGTGGGCGCCCAAAAGCCGACCGGAGAGATTGATTAAGCGGGCATTCCCAGCCCACCAGGCAAACCCGCCTTGGGTGCGATCTTGCACCACCACTGAACCAAGTGTTGTCGAGGTCACAGAGACCAACCTCCAATAATCAGGACCAGAACAAAACTAGGATAAGCACCTGCTGCTGGGATCCCTGCCCACTGGGAGGATCCCGCGGGCAGGTGCTTAGTCCCTAGAACGTTTGCAGCTCAAGTCAAGCAAACTGGGTGGATTTAGAGAGCATTGCCGCGGGGGAGGACTTCCTCGGGGAACTCAAAGTGCTCATGCGGCTGATCCTGCGGCGCCATCCAGGCGCGAATCCCCTCGTTGAGCAAAATGTTCTTGGTGTAGAACGTCTCAAACTCGGGGTCTTCTGCCGCCCGCGTTTCCTGACTAATGAACTCATAGGCGCGCAGGTTCAGCGCCAACCCCACTACCCCAATGCTCGACATCCACAGACCAGTTACCGGTACAAACAACATGAAAAAGTGCAGCCACCGCTTGTTGGAAAAGGCAATCCCAAAAATCTGGCTCCAGTAGCGGTTAGCCGTCACCATAGAGTAGGTTTCTTCCGCTTGCGTCGGCTCAAATGCACGAAACGTGCTTGCTGCTTCCCCATCCTTGTAGAGGGTATTCTCTACCGTGGCCCCATGGATGGCACACAACAGCGCTCCACCCAAAACGCCGGCTACCCCCATCATGTGGAAGGGGTTTAGCGTCCAGTTGTGGAACCCTTGGAAGAACAGCAAAAAGCGGAAGATCCCGGCCACCCCAAAGCTGGGGGCAAAAAACCAGCTGCTCTGCCCCAGGGGGTAAATCAGGAACACGCTCACAAATACGGCAATTGGTGCGCTGAAGGCAATGGCGTTGTAGGGCCGCACCCCTACCAGACGGGCAATCTCAAACTGCCGCAGCATGAAGCCAACCAAGCCCAGCGCCCCATGGAAGGCCACAAAGGTCCACAGGCCGCCAATCTGGCACCAGCGGGTAAAGTTCCCCTGGGCTTCTGGGCCCCAGAGCAGGAGCAGGCTGTGCCCCATGCTATCGGCTGGGGTGGAAACGGCCACTGTCAAAAAGTTGCACCCTTCCAGGTAGGAGCTGGCCAACCCGTGGGTGTACCAAGAGGTTACAAAAGTAGTGCCAGTCAGCCAGCCGCCCAGGGCCAGATAGGCGCAGGGAAACAGCAGCAGCCCCGACCAGCCGATAAAGACAAATCTGTCGCGCTTGAGCCAGTCATCGACGATGTCGAACCATCCTCGCTCCTGGCGTACGCGTCCCACTGCTATGGTCATAGGACGATCTTCTCCTTAAAAATTGATGAGAACGCTAATGAAGCTACAAACTTTGCTTCCTAGAGGCAAGACCGCGGCCTAGGTATAAAAACCTAAACCCTTGGGGAGCTACAGGGATCCCCACAAGCTACCCCAGAGCCAGCGGACAAGTCCTTCTACCCTTGGCAGGACTAAGCCTGGGCCAGTAAAGACTTGTAAATTGCTCTCATTATAGAAGCAGGGAGCCCGCTCTTAGCAAGTCTATAGTGACCGGGATCTTTACAAAGCGTAATCTTTGCAGCTTTCCTGCGCTTGGGAGGGGCTACCCAACTGCTGGTAAAGTCCAAGAGGAAAATCCGATATCCTAAGGACAGGGCACTTTTCTAAGGCAAATCCATGGCTAGCGAGATCTTGACCATTGCTGGGATCTCCATTGTCTTAACGTTGGCAGGTTTGGCGCTTGGGTATGGGATCCTGCGCCTGACCCAAGGTGGGACGGAGTAGAGCCTGGCGGCCAATCTGAGAAGGGGGACCAGTCCTGCCAGGAGGGATCCCAAGCTGACTATGCTTGAAAACGCGATTGTGCTAATCACCGGCGCCAGCAGCGGTATTGGTGCAGCCTGTGCCACGCTTTTTGCCCGTTCTGGAGCCAAACTAATCCTGGTGGCCCGCCGTCAGGAGCGGCTGCAGGCGCTGGCTGCAGAGTTGCAGCAGGCCTACGGCACTTCCTCCCACCTATTGCCGTTGGATGTGCGGGATGCAACAGCCGTGCAGCAGGCGCTCCAGTCTTTGCCGCCAGCTTGGGCTGAGATTGACATCTTGATCAACAATGCTGGCCTTAGTCGCGGCTTGGACAAACTCCACAGGGGGGATGTGCGAGATTGGGAGGAGATGATCGATACCAACCTTAAGGGCTTGCTGTACGTTACCCGCGCCGTCTTGCCTGGGATGGTGGAACGGGGGCGGGGCCATGTGGTCAACATTGGCTCAATTGCCGGTCGACAGACCTATCCTGGCGGCGCCGTCTATTGCGCCTCCAAAGCCGCTGTGCGGGCTATCTCCGAGGGGCTGAAGCTGGACCTGCTCGGCACCCCTATTCGCGTTACCGAGATCCAGCCTGGCTTAGTGGAAACTGAGTTTAGCCAGGTGCGCTTCCGCGGTGACCAGGAGCGGGCAGCAGCGGTCTATCGGGGCCTCACCCCCTTGACAGCAATGGATGTGGCTGAAGTAGTGCTCTTTGCCGTTACGCGTCCCCCCCACGTCAACCTCAGCGAAGTCCTGCTGGTACCCACTGACCAGGCCACCACGACAATGGTGCATCGCCGCTAGGGTTGACACTCCCACCAACCAATCCCAAAGCGGGACGGAGTCCTTTCGCGCTAGCAGGAGGGAGGGTTACCAAGCTACTCTGCTGGGTAAAGATCCAGAGGGCGGGTTCTCTCTCCGTTCGCTTGTTCGGCCCTCACCCCCCATCCCTGGGCGACAATGGGGGAAAGGGGGTGGGGCCCATGGGACTGGAAAGCGGGATCCTCATTGGGTTAAGCATTGGCCTACTCGCTACGCTGATTTCCCTCTGGCAGAGCCGGCGCCGCTTTAGCCGCCAATTGCAACAGTTGGGATCCCTGCTGCACGTGGCCCTGCCTCTGCAGCCGCCTGAACAGATGCTCAGCCGACTTAGTCGCCACCTCCGCCACCAAGAGCTGGAGTGGGCTAGCCAAAAACGATATCTCCAGGACTGGCAGTATCTCAGCCAACATCTGCCCTGGGGGTATTTGCGGGTGGACGAGAACAATGTTGTCTTAGAGTGCAATCCTGCCGCCCAGCGCCTACTGCGCATTCATCAGTGGCAGCCGGGCATCAAGCTCCTGCTGGAATGGGTGCGCTCCTACGAGTTGGATCAGCTCATTGAAGCCACCCGCCGCCAGGAAGCCAACACGCCCATCCAGAGCCGCGAATGGATCTTCTACCCTCCCGGTGGCGAGGACAAACCGGTTCCGCTGCGGGCTTGGGGTCTGCCCTTACCCCAGGCCCATGTGGCCATCTTTTTGGAAGACCGCTTGGAGGCAACTCTACTGGTGCAGCAAAGGGATCGCTGGGCCTCGGATGTGGCCCACGAGCTGAAGACTCCTCTCACCTCGATTCGCCTGCTGGCGGAAACCCTCCAAAGCCGAGTCGATGCTGCGCAGGCAGTTTGGGTGGAACGATTGCTCAATGAGACGTTGCGCCTTAGCCAGCTGGTGCAAGACTTGCTGGAACTGAGCACCCTCAAGTTGGGGGCCGCATCCCGCTCCCAATGGCGCTGGGTGGATCTCACAACTTTGGTGCGCGAAGCTTGGCAAAGTCTGGAACCGCTGGCCAAGTCCCGCCAGCAGGAACTGTATCTGACCAGCCCTTCCCAGCTCTATCTCTGGGGGGATGAGCAGCGCCTCTATCGCCTCATCCTCAACCTTTTGGATAACGCCGTCAAATATAGCGGGCCTGCCTCTCCCATCTACGTGATGGTCTCAGACCAGGGATCCCGGGTGCGGCTGGAGGTCTACGACCATGGCCCTGGCCTGCCGGAGGATCAATTTGAGCTGGTCTTTCAACCCTTTTACCGCACCGATGCGGCACGGGCCCGCAGCAAAGGCGGCACGGGCCTAGGCTTGGCAATTGTGCGCCAGATCGTTGAACTTCATGGGGGCACGATCCAGCTGCGCAATCACCCGCAAACTGGTGGGCTGTGGGTTCAGGTGGAATTGCCCCGCCAGCACCCCGAGGGCTTATAAGGAAAACGGCTAGCCCTGCTTTTTGCAATCCAAGGGGGAAGGCTGAGATTTCCTCCTCTAGGACTATCCAGCCGGGAAGCGATCCCCTAGAATTACTCTAGGTAATCCTTACAGTTCGCACCTTAGGCATTGGGAATGGGCGCAGACTATCATTCCGCGGACTTGCTGTCGGAACGGGAACTGCAGGTCCTTGAGTTAATCGCAGCTGGCATGACCAATCAGGACATTGCAAAGCGCTTGGAAATCAGCAAGCGCACTGTTGACAATCACATCAGCAACATCTTAAGCAAGACGCGGACGACAAACCGCGTTGCGTTGGTGCGATGGGCGCTGCAGTGGGGAAAGGTGTGCTTGGATCAGGTTAATTGCTGTGCCTTGAGCAACGACAAAATTGCTTGATCCTCCTTTGCAAGAGTCTATCTTCTACCTTCACCCATCGAGCACCCCAGGAAACCGCGGTGGCTGGGAAAAAGCCGCGGGCCTGGGCTCCGCTTGCAACAGCCGTTGACACAGCTGCGCAATCTGGGCTGGGCTGGCCTCATCCAGCCAGCGGTGGAAGGCTTGGGATTCGCGGATCCAGCTAAGTAGCTGCGTGGGGATCTGTTCTGGCCCCTTCAACGCCGCTAGCCACTGCTGGGGCAGGCCAGTCGCTGCCGCCAGGGCAGCGGGATCCCAGGGCTCTGCCTGGCTAAGTTCCCGCAGTTGGGCAAGTTGCTGAGGGAGGTGCTCCCAGGGGTGGGCAGAAGCAGCCAGTACCAGAGTCTGCGGCTGCACCTGCTGCAGCAGCTGGGCCAGATCTTGCGGCAACCAGGGCCAGCGGGCCAGTACAAGAGCTGTTTTGGCTGAGGGGAGCACCTGCTGCCTAAGAGGAAGGGGTTGCCCATCGTAGTAGAGGGCTTTCTCCAGAGCATCCGGTAGGGGGCATTGCCGATAGTCCTCAACCTGGAGGCGAGGGGCGGAAACGGTGGGGGCCTGCCACTCTCCCGCAGGACGCACCGCCAGCACTCTGCCCCACCAGGGTTGTCTGCCCCGCTCCTCTGCTTCCAAGCAGAGGGCAATGTCTACAGCCGGGCACTTCTGCCAACGCTCCAGCTCTTCGCCAGCTTCCCAAAACCAGAGGGTACGGGATCCTGCCTTGCCTTGGAGTTGAAACCTAAGATGGCGGCCATCGCGAGAGACTCTCAGAGTAGATCTACTGGGGCGGAAGTTCATCAAGGCTACCACAGGGTTGGGATTGCCGTGGCCAAAGGGCTGGAGAAGCTGCAGCTGTCGATACACTTCGTCTAGCTCCGCCACCCCATCCCGGCCCTGGGCGGCCAGCCGATCCCAGTCGAGGAGGATCTCCACTGCTAGGACGCGAGCTTGCTGAACTGGGCTAACCTGCGCAGCTAGCTCTCGCCGCAACGCCAGTTGTACAGCAGCCAGGCAAGCCAGATCTACTTGGATCCCAACAGCCATAGGATGCCCCCCTCCCCGCTGCAGGAGGGGGCGCACCGCCTCAATGGCCCTTAGCAGGTTCACCCCTGGAATCGAGCGGCCCGACCCGTAGCCTAGCCCTGTGCTCTCGTCTTTGGCAATCAACACTGCTGGGCAACGGTACTGCTCCGCCAAGCGCGCCGCCGCAATTCCCAAAACCCCCGCTTTCCAACCGCTTCCGGCCAAGACAATGGCCCGCTCTCGGGCCAGATCTAGGCTCTCCAGCTGCTGAGTGGCTTCCTGCAGCACTTGTTGGGTAAGCTGGCGACACTCTTCGCTAAGGGCAAGGAAATGCTCCACCAGGGCCTGGGCCCGCTGCGAATCGGAGGTGGTCAACAGCTCCACTGCCAAGCTGGCATCTTCCAAGCGGCCAATGGCGTTCAGCTTGGGGGCAAGGCCAAAGGCAATGTCTTGAGCTGTTAGCGCTCCTGGAGAGGAGCCGTTGCTTACCCAATCTAGGAGAACCCGTAGCCCTGGGCGCCGCGTCTTGGCCAGTACGGGTAGCCCCCGCTGGACCAAGTAGCGACACTCCCGCTGCAACACTGCCACGTCGGCTACGATCCCCACCGCCACCAGATCCAGGTATTCCTCTACGCCCGGGATCCCTAGCGCTTGGTAGAGGGCCTCCGCCAGCTTGTAGGCCACTCCCACCCCTGGCAGAAAGCGCAGCGGGTGGTCTTCTGGCAGACGCAAGGGATTGATGACAGCATAGGCAGGGGGCAAGGGATCTGGCAGGGTGTGGTGATCCGCCACGATGACATCCACCCCCTGGGCTTGGGCCAAAGCAATCTCGGCAGCATTGCCTATGCCGCAATCCACCGTCAGGAGCACTTGGCAGCCCTGAGCCAGCACCTGCTGTAGCCGCTGGGAATTGAGTCCATGGCCTTCGCTGCTGCGCAGCGGTAGGGTGAACTGGACTTGGAAGCCCAAGGGTTGTAAAGCCGAGAGCAGAAGACTGGTGCTGGTGACGCCATCGCAGTCGAAGTCCCCCCAAATGCAGAGGGTTTCTCCTCTTTCCCTGGCTTCCAGCAGCCGCGCCACCGCCCGCTCCAGATCCGGCAGGGATCCCGGCGGGGTGGGGGAATAGCAGTCAGGATCGACAAAGGCCCGCGCCTGTTCCCGGCTGTGCAGCCCGCGCAAGGCCAGCACCTTGGCTGCATACTTGCCGTATTCTCGGCTCAGCTCCGGATCAAACTGGGGTGGAGTGGGCAGCAGATCCCAGCGGTATTCCATGCCAACGGGTTGGGCCGGCCCCCGGGCCGACAGGGATAAAGCTCCTTAGGAGCGTATCAAAAACTGCCCAGGGAGAAAATCCCGGAAAGCAAAAGCCGGGGTGAGCGATCCCTGCCAACCTGCTATTGACAGCAGTGAGAGGCCACGCAGCAAGGGGAGGGGTGGGCGTGGTCATGGGTGGCACAGGCTTTGCTGCAGTAGAGTTGGCCTTCGTAGCGATAGCCTTGGCTGCTTTCGAAGCTGCAGTTGCAGTGGTCACAGGCGCAACGAACAAGGGTGGTAGCAGACATGATTTTTTCTCCTTGCTTGAACTGAGGGATCCTCTTGTCGAAGATCCGTGTCGCTATACCTTAGCAGTTGCTCGGCAGCGGCGCCGGAACAAGAATCAGACTCAATTTGTGGCGATTCCAAATCAAAGCAACCCCAACTCCCCTGCTGGGAGAGGGGCGGGGGGTGAGGTCATCGCAGCAGAGGTTAAGAGAAGCCCATAGCCCTCCAGCTAGTTATTGACTATGATGCGGGCGTGAGGTGTGAATAAGTGCCTAGGTGATGGCGACCCAAAGGATTTGCTTTGCCCAAGTCTCAGATGTTCACCTAATGCCGGAGACGGGGTGCCGCTGGTGGTGGATGTCCGATTCCCCTCGCCGCCAGTTGGAAGCTGCCGTTGCCCACCTTAACCAGGTGCCTGAGCTGGACTTTGTCGTGTTCACCGGCGATCTGGTGGACCAGGCCGACCCAGAAAGCTTTGAGTTGTTTCGGGAGATTCTTGCCCAACTGCGGGTGCCCTACTACCTCAGCCTTGGCAACCACGATGTCGACACTCTGAGGAGAAAGGGGCGCTTTGATCGAGAGCAGTTTATCCGCTGGTGCCAAAGCCAATTTCCCCTCTTCCCAGCCCCCACTGGCTATGTCGACTACAGTCTTTCCCCTCTGCCCGGGATCCGCCTAATTGCCCTTGATGCCAGCCTGGGGCCTTTTCCCTTGCCCCAGGGGGTGCTGCGCCCCTCCCAACTGCGCTGGCTGGGCGAACATCTGCAAGCAGTTTCAGAGGAATGGCTGATCCTGCTCATCCACCAACCACCTTTTATTGCCCCTACACAAGTGGATGCGGTTGTATTCCGCAACTACCGGCTTCACAGGGAGCCAGCTGCCGCCCTCCATGCTCTCTTAGCGAGTCACGGGCGGGTGGTGGCGGTGTTGAGTGGACATCTGCATGTGCCAAAGGTCCAGGTGCGAGACGGGATCCCCTATCTGACAGCACCTCCTCTGGTGGGGCCAGTCTCGGCCCTGCGGCTGTTCGAGGTGGATCTCAACCCCCGGCGAGGGATCCTACGCTACCACTGGGTTTACCCCCTGGACCCAGGACCCAGGCCGCTCTGGCATGGCTTGGTAATGGGGACACGTCGGGATCGCTGGGGACAGATCCCTCTGCGCGCTGGAGGAGCCCGATCTACCCTGCCAGCCGCTGCTGCCCAATAAAAATCCTAAAGCTCGACCGAATTAGTGTAGATTAAGAAGGCAAAGCAGGTGGATTCGGCGTTTCCCCCTATGAGTACAACCCTTTCTTCCTCTACCCCCTGGGAATGGGCAGCCCAGGAGGTACAAAGGCGATATCAGTCCCAGGTAGCTGCCCTGAGCGAGCACTTTGAGCCCCTTTCTGCAAGCGACCTGCTGGCCTGGGCGGTGTCTGAGTTCGGGGATGGGCTAGTGCTGGCCTGCAGCTTTGGCCCGGAAGACCTGGTGTTGATTGATCTGCTCACGGCCATTCGCCCGCAGGTGCGTGCCTTTTTCTTGGATACCGATTTTCACTTCCCGGAAACCCTACAACTGCAACAACAAGTGCTGGCCCGCTATCCCCATTTGCAACTGGAGGTTTTTAAGCCTCTGCTGACGCCGGAAGAGCAGGCGGCGCAATACGGGCCAGAGCTGTACCGCACCAACCCTGACCTCTGCTGCAACCTCCGCAAGGTGGAACCCCTGAATCGCGCCCTAGCCAACTGCACCACCTGGATTACGGGGATGCGTCGGGAACAAGCCCCCACCCGCGCCAACATTGGCAAGGTGCAGTGGGATGGCAAACGCAACCGTCTCAAGCTCAACCCCCTTGCCGACTGGACAAGCGGTCAGGTGTGGAAATACATCCTCGACCACGGGATCCCCTACAACCCCCTCCACGACCGCAACTATCCCAGCATCGGCTGCCTACCCTGCACAGCCCCAGTGGAGCCGGGGGAGGATCCCCGCTCGGGTCGCTGGAAGGGCATGGCCAAGACCGAGTGCGGCCTGCACACCTAGCCCGGGGAATCCTTCCCCTGTTCTGGAAGGAGCTTAGGTGGAGGTTACCCCTGGAGCCCAAGCTACTTTGGAAGCGGCCATTGCTCAAGCTTTCGTCTATGGCAACAAACCGAGGGCCACTGGCAGCACCAACTGCAGCGCTGTCTAGAGCACTCCCAGCAATAGCGGTTACTCCCTAGCAGCCTGCCTGGCCAGCCCTCGGACTGGTTTGCTGCCGTACTGAGCCCTACTTTGCCTAGCCACCCGAGGTGTTGCATGACCAGCTTTCCTTGGGGATAAAACCAAGGACTAGGGGAAGCTGGGCTTAGCGAGGCTCTTGATAGCGGTGGTAGATCTCCAGGATTTCACTGCGCCCGCGGTTAAAAGCTGCCACCACTTGCGGATCGAAGTGGCTGCCGCTGTGGTTTTCCACAAAGCGAAAGATCTCGTCCAGATCCCAGGCTTCTTTGTAGGGGCGGCGGCTGGCCAGGGCGTCGAACACGTCGGCCAAAGCCACGATCCGTCCTTCCAGCGGGATCTCTTCTCCCTTGAGGCCTCGCGGGTAGCCACTGCCATCAAACTTCTCGTGGTGGGTGAGGGCGATGAGGGCGCTTTTTTGCATTAGCTCTGAGTCGGATTTGCTGAGGATCTCATAGCCAATCTCAGGGTGGCGGTTCATGATCTGTCGCTCTTCGGGGGTGAGGGGACCTGGCTTGTGCAAGATGGCATCCGGGATCCCGATTTTGCCCACATCGTGCAGAGGGCTGGCGTAGAAAATCAGCTCCTGTTCATGGCCGGAGAGGCCCAACTCTTGGGCAATGATGCGGGAGTAGTGGCTCATGCGCTTTAGGTGGAAAGCCGTGTCCTGATCCCGATACTCAGCGGCCTGAGCTAGACAAAAAATCGTTTCCAGGTGAGCCGATTTTAGCTCTTCCCGCAAGCGCACATTTTGATAAGCAACAGCTGCCTGGGAAGCTAGGGCTTCGGCCACCTGGACTTCCAGCTCAGAAAACGGCTGACTCCATTCGGCCACTTGGTTGGGCGCTAGCTCAGCAGGACGATCCGGCCTGAGGCGGTTTAAGAGTTGCAAGGCTCCGAGGATGTTTCCTGAGGGATCCCGCAGCGGCACCGTGAGCAGGGAGCGGGTGCGGTAGCCAGTCTGCCGATCCACCTGGGGATTAAAAGCGTAGGGCAGATTGGGGGGCAGTTGGTAAACGTCCGGCAGATTCAAGCTCTCCCCGGTAAGCACTACATAGCCCACGATGCTGGAAGGGCTGAGGGGGAGGCGCAGATCCCGCAGCTCCTCGTTGCGCTTGACCACGAAAAAGCGCAGCTCATCTCCTTCGCGGAGGAACAGGCTGGCCCCATCGCAGCAGGTTAGCTCGCGCGCCTGGGCAACAATCAGCTCCAGCAGCCGCTTTAAATCCGTTTCTGAGGAAAGGGCAATCCCCACCTGGATCAGCCGCTGACTCAGGCGCAAGGCAGCAGCAGGCTCGAATTTAGCTTCGCCAAGGGAGAGCTCGAAGGGGGCAGGCCTAAGGGACATGGCTTATCCTCTACTGGGCTACGGGCGTTCCCACCGCCGCCCCGAGGGGGGAGGCTGGGGCTCGCCTATCCAGAGTAACTCTGCTACCCTACTTTACCTGTGGAGGCAAAAGACGATGCAGTGACCCAGATCAAGAGCCAGCCGCCAGAGGAGGTTACCATCCAGCTCATTGTCGGCTTGGGCAACCCTGGCCCGCAGTATGCCAACACCCGGCACAACTGCGGCTTTATGGTGGTGGATCGGCTAGCGGAGCGCTGGGGGATCCCGTTGGTTTTGGAAAAGCGCTTCCAGGGCTCCTACGGAGAAGGGCTTGCCCTGGGGGGCAAGCGGCGCCTGCTCAAACCGGAGACCTACATGAATCGCTCGGGCGAGGCGGTGCGGGCGGTCCTGGATTGGTACAAGCTGGCTCCCAGCTCGGTGCTGGTGGTGTACGACGATACAGATCTGCCCCTAGGCCGCCTGCGGCTACGGGGATCTGGTTCTGCTGGCGGACATAACGGCATGAAGTCCGTTATTCAGCATTTGGGCAGCGAAGCCTTCCCCCGGCTACGCCTGGGCGTGGGCAAGCCCAAGGGCAACCAAGACATGGTGGGGCATGTTTTGGGCAGATTTGAACCCGCCGAGCAGGCAGTGCTGGAGCGGGTTCTAAAGGCGGCGGTGGAAGCAGTGGAGTGTTGCTTGCAGGAAGGGCTGGGGGCGGCGATGAACCGCTTTAACCCCTTGGATCTCTCCGAACCTCTTGCTGCCCAAGAGCGGTTAAAGCCAGACTCCCTACCGAAAAGGACGGGCTAGTCCTTTCCCTATCAACTCCGGGAAAGCTAGTGGCGCCGCCCTGTTCCCGGCCCGAAGCAGCTCTGGGAGCAGTGGAGGCTCCCTACCGCTGGGGCAAAAGTTCCCCTCGCACTGCTGCCAAAGCCTGCAGCAGTTCCGGCAGCTTCGGCGATCCCGTGCCTGCCTCCTGCCTCAGTCTCAAAGCACGCTCCAAATCGGCAGCGGCAGCCGCCAGGTCCTCTCCCTGATAGGCGCGCGCTAGGCCACGGTAGTAGTAGCCCCTAGCTTCTTGAGGCTGCACCTCAATCGCTCGGCTGAAATCCTCAACGGCCAAGTTGAAGTCGCAAATGCTAGCCCACATCATGCCGCGGTGAACGTAGGCATCGAAGAGATCGGCAGAGTTTTGGTTTTGCTTGGCCAGCTCAATGGCCAGGTGCAATACGTCGAACGCCGATTCCTGATGTCCCTGTTGGGCCCAGATGCGGGAGCGCAACAGGTGGAGTTGGGGGTTGCGATAGGCAATGCGATCTAGGGGGGACAGAGTTGCTAAAGCCTGTTCCTGCTCTCCAAAGTACTCATGTTGAATCCTGGCCTTGAGCAAGTAGGCCTCTGGGAGGTAGGGATCCAAAGCAATGGCAATATCCAGATCCTGCAGCGCCCTAGCCATGAGGGGGTTGAGGGCAGCCGCCTGCACTGCCCCAGGGAAAGCAAGGGGCTCCCAGAACCACCGCTCCGGCTCAGGGAAAGCAAGGGCTTCCCAGAGGTACTGCGCCCGCCGCAGATAGAGCTGCGCGTTCCCTGGCTCCTGTTGGATGGCCTGGCCCAGCTGCACCAGATAGGCAGGATCTAGGTGAAAACCCTCGCCAGCCTGCCGAGAAGCCAGCAGCAGTTGTTCGGCTTGTTGCTGATGGGCTTGGGAGCGCTGCTCAAGCTGTTGAAGCTTGGCCTGCAGTTGAGCCTGTCGCAGGAGCAAAGGCTCAAAGACAGCGCCCTGTCCCTTGCGCAGCGAGGCCAACCCGCCACATTCGCCGCTCAAACACAGCCAAGACAGTAGGCCTACCAAGGCCGACCCGGAGAACAAAAGACTGGATCTCAGCATGGATCCCCCCACGCAACAGCTTGGAAAGAGAAGTTGCTTTTAAACTAGTTCGCCAGTGGGGCAGTGTCCAGTGCTCGTGCTCCAAAGCCGGAAGGCCGCCCCCCAGGAAGGTGCGCCAACTCCACACCGAGGCTGGTGGTATGCGTCAGCATCAGGGCGGGGGTAGGTCACACAACTAGGTTAACCAACTTCTTCGGCACCACAATGACCTTCTTTGGCGCTGCCCCTTGCAGATACCTTTGGGCCGCCTCCGACTGCAAAGCCAGCCGCTCCTGCTCCTCCGGCGTGACATCAGCAGGGGCTTCAAAGGAGCCCCGCAGCTTGCCGTTGACCTGCACCACAATGGTTACCGTGTCGGCCACCAGCGCCCTCGGGTCATAGCTGGGCCATGACTGGCGATGCACCGAGTCTGTACCGCCCACTGCCTGCCACAGCTCCTCAGCGATGTGAGGAGCAAAGGGAGCCAAGAGCAGGATGAGGGTGCGGATCCCTTCCGCGTAGACCGGTGAGTCAGGGATCCCAGCTTCAGCTAGGGCATTGCTCAGCTTCATCAGCTCGGCAATGGCGGTGTTGAACTGGTACTCTTCCAGGTCCTCACTGACTTCTTTGATGGCCGTGTGGATGGCGCGGCGCAGATCCCTTTCCGCTTTGGTTAGGGATCCCACCTCAATCTTGGCCTGCAGCAGCTCAGCGGCTTTGCCTTGCAAGGACTCCGTCCCGCTAGCGCGAACGACAAACTCGTACACCTGCCGCCAGATGCGGTTGAGAAAACGAAATTGCCCTTCCACATCGGCGTCGTCCCACTCTAAGTCTTTTTCCGGCGGCGCCTTGAAGAGGATAAACATGCGGGCCGTGTCGGCTCCGTAGTGGGCCAGGACCTCTTCCGGATCTACGCCGTTGCCCTTAGACTTGGACATTGCAGCATAGATAACTTGCAGGGGCTCGCCGGTTTCGGGATCGCGGGGATCGTTGGGATCCTTGACCAGAGCCGTTGGGATCCAGCGATCCTTGCCGGACTTGTTGGGGTTGTAGTAGGTACGCCCCTGCACCATTCCCTGCGTCAGGAGGCGGGAGAAGGGCTCGTCAAAATTCACCAACCCCAGATCCCGCAGCACTTTGGTGAAGAAGCGGGAGTAAAGTAGGTGCAAAATGGCGTGCTCGATGCCGCCCACGTATTGATCCACCGGCAGCCAGGCGTTGACCAGATCCTTGCGGAAGATCTCGCGGTCGTTGCGGGGATCACTAAAGCGCAGGAAATACCACGAGGAGCAGATGAAGGTGTCCATCGTGTCGGTCTCGCGGCGGGCCTCGGCGCCGCAGGTGGGGCATTTTACCTTCACCCAGTCCTCCCGCTGGGCCAAGGGAGACCCCCCTCGCCCCGTCAGCTCCACATCCTCCGGCAACAGCACCGGCAGATCCTCCTCTGGGACCGGCACAGGGCCACAGTGGGGGCAGTGGATCACGGGGATGGGGCAACCCCAGTAGCGCTGCCGCGAGATGAGCCAGTCGCGTAGGCGGTAGTTGACCTGTCGTTCTCCCAGCCCCTGCTCCTCCAGCCAGGCGATGGCCCTTTCCACACTCTGCCCTGGGCCTTTGCCCACCGGGATCCCGTTCAAGGGGCCGGAGTTCATCAACACCCCCTCCCCTGTCCAGGCCGCCTGCAGATCTTCAGCACTCTCCACCTCAGCGTGGGGCGGCTGCACCACCAGCTTGATGGGCAGGCCAAACTTGCGGGCAAACTCGAAGTCCCGCTGGTCGTGGGCAGGCACAGCCATGATGGCCCCCGTACCGTAGCCCATCAACACGTAGTCGGCAATCCAGATGGGGATCCGCTCTTGGTTGACGGGGTTGATGGCGTAGGATCCTGTCCAGACGCCCGTTTTTTCCCGATCTTCGGCACTGCGCTCCATCTCGCTGCGGGCAGCAGCCTCGGCCTGGTAGGCCTTGACGGCAGCCTGTTGCTCAGGGGTAGTGAGCTTCTCCACCAAGGGATGCTCCGGCGCCAGCACCATGAAGGTGGCTCCCCAAAGGGTGTCAGGCCGCGTGGTAAAGACCGGCAGCTCCTCCCCTGTTTCGGTTTTGAAGACGACCCTCGCCCCCACCGACCGGCCAATCCAGTTCTCCTGCATGGTGCGCACCCGCTCCGGCCAGCCGGAGAGCTTCTCCAGGTCGGCCAGCAGTTGGTCGGCGTAGGCCGTGATCTTGAGAAACCACTGCTTGAGCAGGCGTTTCTCCACCAGGGCCCCGGATCTCCAGGAGCGCCCCTCGGCGTCCACTTGCTCGTTGGCCAAGACGGTCTGATCCACCGGATCCCAGTTCACAGGCGCTTCCTTCTGGTAGGCCAGGCCCGCTTTGAAAAACTGCAGAAACAGCCACTGGGTCCACTTGTAGTAGTCGGGGGCGCAGGTGGTGATCTCCCGCTCCCAGTCGTAGGAAAGCCCCAGCCGCTGCAGTTGATCCCGCATCTGGGCAATGTTCTGGTAGGTCCACTTGGCTGGCGGGATCCCGTGGTCAATGGCCGCATTCTCCGCCGGCAAGCCAAAGGCATCCCACCCCATGGGGTGCAGCACTGCGTACCCCTGCATGCGCTTGTGGCGGGCAATGACATCCGTGATGGTGTAGTTGCGCACATGCCCCATGTGCAGGCTGCCGCTGGGGTAGGGAAACATCGACAGGGCGTAGAACTTGCGGCTTTCCGCCGTCAGCTCCGGCGTGCGATCCAACCCAATGGACCGCCAGTGGGCCTGCCATTTCCTTTCAATGGCCTGGGGATTGTAGCGCGCCTCCACGGTTTAGGACTCCTGGAAAACAGTTCTTGCCTTTGGGGAGTCTAGACATCAGCATTTTGGCATGCTTTGGCCGCTTCAGGGATCCTGGGGGTTTCTAGGAGAACAGGCGGGATCCCCTCAGTAGGTTTCCTCATTCCAGCGGCTGGCTTTCTTCAGCTCCCTCTGAAACTTGTTCCAGTCCTGGCCGGCTTGTTCAGCCACGGCCGCCATGACACTGTTGATGCCATCCTCCATCCCCTTGAGGCCACAGATGTAGACGTAGGTGTTGGGTTGTTGCAGCATCTCCCACAGCTCGGCACCGTACTCGGCCATGCGGTTTTGCACGTACATCTTTTTGCCGTCGGAGGTTTGCTGTTCGCGGCTGATGGCGTAATCGACGCGGAAGCGATCCCCATGCTCGGCTTTCCAGGCTTCCAGGTCGCCCCGGTAAAGCAGGCTGGAAGTGGTGGGTACCCCAAAAAATAGCCAGATCCTGCCCTGGTAGTTGGGATCCTCCTCCAGCAAATGCTTGATGAAGGCCCGAAAAGGAGCAATGCCAGTGCCGGTGGCAACCAGAATCAGATTGGCGTTCGGATCTTCCGGCAGCAGGAAAGTCTTCCCGGCCGGCCCCGTGATCATCACCTCATCCCCAGCCCTGAGATCAGTGAGGAAGCCGGAGCAGACTCCCACCCCCGGCTGGCCTGTCTCCTTATCCACATATTCGGCCCGCTTCACGCTCAAAGAAACGGTGCGCCCCTCGCCATCGTCACCATAGCGGGTGGAGGCAATGGAGTAGAGGCGGGGCTTGTGGGGCTTGCCTTGGGCATCGACGCCAGGGGGAATAATGCCAACGCTTTGGCCCTCTAGGTAGCGGAAGTTAGGATCTGGCAAGTCAAGCACGATGTGCTTGGTTAGGCCAGGTGCCCCTTCCTCGACAAGGGAGTAGGTTTCCAAACATTGGCCGATAAGAGGGGCGTTGGGGCGGTAGAGATTGACAACCACTTCTCGCTTTTGGGCGCTGGCAACCATGACTGGGATCTGCTCCTAGGAGTCGTAGCTATAGCAAACACCTTAGCAGGCCGCCTCTTGGGAAGGGAACAACTGGCAGGGATCTTCCTCGGCCATCCAGAAAAACGCCCCCGCCGCGCAGGGAAGGGTCTGGTGTCTTTCTCTAGCCCCAGGATTGCTTGCAATGGAGCGTCTTGTGGTAACATGCAAAGCCATAAAGATAACGTTTTCAGAAGCCTCCTTGCAGTTTTGCCCCGCCTATCCCCAAGGAGTTCCCATGGCAAGCAATCCCGAACGTATTGTGATGATTGGTGTTGCTGGAGATTCTGGCTGTGGCAAGTCAACCTTCTTGCGGCGGTTGGAGGACTTGTTTGGCCGGGATCTCATTACCACCATTTGTCTGGATGACTATCACTCCTTGGACCGCTACCAGCGCAAGGAAAAGGGCATCACGGCGCTGGATCCCCGTGCCAACAACTTCGAGTTAATGTACGAGCAGGCCAAGGCGCTCAAAAATGGCCAGAGCGTAATGAAGCCCATCTACAACCACGAGACGGGGCTCATTGACCCACCCGAGCGAGTAGACCCCACCCCCATCATTGTCTTGGAGGGCCTTCACCCCATGTACGACGAGCGGGTGCGGGAGCTGCTGGACTTTAAGATTTATCTGGATCTGGCACCGGAAATTAAGATTGCCTGGAAGGTGAAGCGGGACATGGCGGAGCGGGGCCACACCTATGAGGACGTGTTGCGCTCCATCGAAGCCCGCCGGCCTGATTTTGAGGCCTACGTCGATGTGCAGAAGCGCTATGCCGACGTGGTGATCGAGGTGCTGCCCACTAAGCTGCTGCCGGAGCTGGATCCCGAGCACAAGGTGCTGCGGGTGCGCATGATCCAGCGGGAGGGGGTGAAGTACTTTGACCACGTCTATTTGTTTGACGAAGGCTCCACCATTGACTGGATCCCGTGCGGCAAGAAGCTAACTTGCTCCTACCCTGGCATTCGTCTGCACTATGGCCCCTCTACCTACTTTGACCAGCCGGTCTCGGTGTTGGAAGTGGATGGCAGTTTCGACAAGCTGGAGGAGGTTATCTACATCGAGAACCACCTGAGTAATCTATCGACCCGCTACTACGGCGAGCTGACAGAGCTTTTGCGCAAGCACCCAGAGTATCCGGGATCCCGCAACGGCTCTGGCCTTATCCAGGTCATCGTAGGCCTAAAGCTGCGTGCCCTCTACGAGAAGATCCAGATGGAAGCCAAGAAGCTGGCAGTAGCTTCCTAGGCTTTGCCTCTGCTGGAGGGGGATCCCTCTGCCTGGCTGGGGCAGTTGGGCAAGCGGCGATAGAGGGCGAGCAATGCAAGGATTCCAGTTGGAGGTCTGGCCGGAGGGAACAGCCTTTTTCCGGCGAGCGGTCGAGGTTTGGCAAGAGCAGGCCGCGGCAGCCATTCGCCAGCGGGGCCGCTTTACAGTGGCGCTGGCAGGGGGAAATACGCCGCGAAAGTTGTATGCCGCTTTAACCCAGACGCCGGGGCTCCCCTGGCAGCAAACCTGGCTGTTCTGGGGGGATGAGCGCTACGTTCCTCCGGATCACCCTGAGAGCAATTACGGCATGGTACGGCGGATCCTGCTGGAGACGGTTGGAGTTCCCGCCTCTCAGGTCTTTCCCATGCCCACCCAGGCAGGGGATCCCTTGCGGGATGCGGCGGAATACGAGGCGACCCTACGGCAGATTTTCGGCAACGAATGTCCCACCTTCGATCTCATCTGGCTTGGAGTGGGAGAAGACGGCCATACGGCTTCCCTGTTCCCCGGCACAGCCGCCCTGCAGGTGCAACATCGCTGGGTAACCGTGGGGCAGAAGGGAGAGGAGCCACGCCTAACTCTCACCTATCCTGTTCTCAACCAGGCCAGGCAGGTGGTGGTTTTGGTAACTGGAGCCGGCAAGGCTGCAATTGTCAAGGAGGCGCTGACAACGGAGGCCCACCTGCCCTGCCAGCGCCTCAATCCCCAAGGGCGGCTGCTGTGGCTGCTGGATACGGCGGCGGCAGCTGAACTGCCCTTGCCCGCCGTGACGTTGCTTGGCTAGGCTGCCCAGGTCAAGGTTGCCGGCTAAGGATGGCCATTTGACCCAGATCACCGCTGCCTCCCCCTTGTTTCGCATTTCATTGGGGCAGTTGGGTTAGAGCGCTGCCCCATGTCCATCCGCCTCATTGTCGAATCGGTTCTCCAGAGCACCTACCTCAGCCGCCAGCAAGAATCCCAAATCTGCCACCTCCTCCAGGAGGGGCTCTACGACGAATTGGATCTGGAAGCAATTGACCGACTAATCCTCGCTTTGCTGGAAGGGCAAGTCCAGCTTGAGTGAGAGGAAAGCTGCGCCACCCCCCCAACTCCTCAAGCCAAAGCTTAACCCAGTCTTCTGGAGCAGTTTAGTGGCTGGAGCAGGAGACAGCTACAGGGATCCCCGCAAGGGAGCTTTCCAAAGGGTTCCCTCCCCAGATCGGACAACGCCTAGGCCAGCCGTCAACCCCCTGCCCTCCTGCTAGCGCATAGAGGGCGAGCTTCCCGCTTCAACGGGAGCTTGTAGCACCGATGGCCCACCGCAGGGTTGCAACCGAGGCCATCCTATCTTCGCAGGGGTGTCTGCCTCCCGACCGTGACTCTGCAAGGACAGGGCGGAACTCCACCCCCGTACCCCAGCAGCTAAAGTCGGGGGATCCTTGAGAGCCCTGTCAGCCTCCCTACTTGCTGTGATATCTTACTGGCTCTAACCAAGCCCTTTCTTGAAAACCATGAACGAGCTCAACACCCTGATCCAGGATCTGCAAGCTGCCTTTGGCGACGGTGGCACGCCAGTGCTCTCGATATATGCCGACATCAACCCTGCCCGTCCCGAAAATACCGGCCGTGCCTGGGTGGGACGCATTAAAAACGCCATCAAGGAGCTGTCGGAGCTTCAGGAGAGCAAGCAGGATCCCTCCCTCTACGAACAAGTTCTTGCCCTGGTGGAACAGGAGCGCCCCTCTGCCCGTACCTTGGCTCTGTTTGCCAGCCGCAGCCCAGAGGGCAAGCTGGTGGTGCGCCGCATCGACCTGCAGGTGGAGCTGCCGGTAGTGGATCTGGCCCATGGGCGGGTGGAAGCCCGCTGGGGTGAGCCGTACTTGACCCCTTTGATTTTCGCCTTCGATGAATATGAGCGGGCCGGGGTGTTGCATCTGTCCGGAGCCAGGTGGCACTTCTACGAACTCTTTTTGGGAGAACTGCGGGAGGACACGGAAATCTTTGCCAACATCGGCGCCGACGAGTGGCGAGAACTCCAGGAGCTAGCCGACCGCATCGAAAATGCCGTTGCCGAGCGTCGGGCCCGCAGCGGCGGCACCTTCGACAAGCTCTCGCCTAAGGAGCGGGAGGCGGCCAAGGTCAGCCTCTGGATGCACAAGCTCTACCAGCGCCTGGCCCAAGCCCTCGACAAAGCTGTGGACCGGCTGGGCATTGAGCGGCTGGTGCTCATGGGCGAAGTCTGGCAGGTATCCCATTTCGAGGGCTACCTCAACCGCGGCCTGCGCAACCGCATCGTCGCCCGGGTAGGACACCCCGCCAACCTCCACGCCCCCACACCCCAAGACATCCTCGACCGAGTGGTGCCCGTCCTGGAGGCCGCCGAGCGGCGAGGGGAACTGGCTTTGTTGGAGCGGATTCGAGAGCAGCCCGGCGCTTGGGGCCTAGATGCAGTGCTAGACGCCCTCCAGCTAGGTCGGGTGGCAATTTTGGTCTTGCCCTGGAGGCTAGAGGCCACCATCTGGCGCTGTCCAGACGGCTCGGTGGGAGGAACCCCAGAGATGGCCCAGCTCCTCTGCCCCGAGCCGCAACCAGTGCCCCTGCGGGATCTCGTGTGGGTGCTAGCCCGCGATTTTGGCGCTAAACTGGAGTTTGTCCGTGGCGAGGCCGAAGATCGCCTCCTCCAGGAGTTCCAGGGAGCGGCAGCGCTGCTGCGCTGGTAGGTCTAGCTACTTGAAGAGGGAAGGCCCAACCCTCTAGCTAGATCCCCCAGCAACAGTGTAGGCTGCTAGCATAACCTAGCTCATCCAGTTTACCGAGGGATCCCCTTGACCCAGTCCATTGATCTCCCCACCAGCGTCGATACGTTTTTGCAAGAGCTGGCCGCCATTCAGCAAGTGGGGCCTAAGCGGATAGCCATCTTGGGCACTCGCCATGTGCCCATCACCCACCAGTACCTCATCGAGACCCTCAGCTACGCTCTGGCCCTTACCGGCAACCGCATCCTCACGTCCGGCGCTATTGGTACCAACCTAGCGGTGATTCGGGGAGCAATGCGGGCAGATGTCAAGTCCTTGACGGTGATCCTGCCCCAAAGCTTAGAGCGACAGCCGGCGGAGTCGCGGGCCAGTCTGGAGCAAGTGCTGCATCTGGTGGAACACCCTGAAAACGACCACCTGCCTTTAGCGGAGGCCAGTCGCCTCTGCAATTTGGAAATCATTAGCAAGTGCCAGCAATTGATCTGTTTTGCCTTTCACGACAGCGTCACGCTTTTGGAGGCCTGCAGACACGCCGAGGAGCAACACAAGGTGGTGACGCTCTTCTACTTTGACTGATTCCTTATTTGGGCAAGGGGGGACTGGGCAGGCAGGATGGGATCCCTAGCGTGGAACTCGCCAATCTTCCCCGCCGGGATAGGAGCAGCCAAAGGGGGGGTCTATTTTCGCTCTGATGCCCATGGGATCCATTTGCACTTGCCTGCCACCCTAGCTTGGGAAGAAGTTTGGGACGATCTGGTTTGGCAGTTGCGCAGCCGCCGACCCTACTGGAGGGGGATAGCTCCTCTAACCCTGTGGTGCCAGGAGCGCGAGCTGGATCTACCCACCCTACAGGCTCTGGCTGTCTTGTTAGCGCAGTATCGGCTGCAGCTGTGGCGCGTCCAAACCGGATCCCGGGCAACCGCCATCGCTGCAGCGACCTTAGGCTACTCTGTAGAGCAATTTTCCCCTCTAGAGGCGGCTCCCCCTCTTCCCCCCGACACTGCCCCTCTGTACCTGCGTTCAACCGTGCGCTCGGGCATGTCCGTACGCCACCGCGGTTCTGTCTTCCTGTTAGGAGATCTCAACCCCGGCGGCGAGATCATTGCTGGCGGCGACATTTGGGTTTGGGGACGGCTGCGGGGGCTGGTGCATGCCGGCGCTGAGGGGGATAGGAGCGCGGTGATCCTTGCTTTGCAGTTGGAGCCTACCCAATTGCGCATTGCCGACCAGGTGGCCCGCCCGCCGGAAGGAGGATCCCCCCCCAACACGCCGGAGGTGGTTTACTTGCAGGAGGGTGTCATCTGCATTGTCAGCCTTCAGGAGTTTCTGCGGAGAAGAGCATGGGCCGAGTTATCGTCATAACCTCTGGGAAGGGAGGAGTGGGCAAGACCACCCTAACGGCCAACCTGGGCACTGCCTTGGCGCACTTGGATCGCTCGGTGGTGGTGGTGGATGCCGACTTTGGCTTGCGCAACTTGGATCTGCTGCTGGGTCTAGAGAATCGAGTGGTGTACACAGCGCTGGAGGTCATAGCGGGGGAATGTCGACTGGAACAGGCGCTGGTGAAGGATAAGCGCACCCCCAACTTGGTCTTGCTGCCGGCGGCCCAAACCCGCAACAAAACAGCAATCAACCCAGAGCAAATGCGGCAGTTGATGGAGAAGCTGGCCAGTAGCCATGACTATGTGTTGATTGACTGCCCAGCTGGGATTGAGCAAGGGTTTCGCAATGCCATTGCGGGGGCAACGGAAGCTCTGCTGGTAACTACGCCCGAAGTAGCAGCGGTGCGGGATGCAGACCGGGTGGTGGGCTTATTGGAAGCGGCAGGGATCTCCTCAATCCAGCTAATTGTTAACCGCCTGCGCCCCGACATGGTAACCGCAGGCCAGATGATGGCAGTGGAGGATGTGGTGGAGGTGCTGGCCATCCCGTTGGTGGGTATGATTCCAGAAGACCGCGAGGTAATTGTCTCCACCAACAAGGGGGAACCCATGGTTTTGGCTGCTAATCCTTCTCTGGCTGCCCAGGCCATCCAGCGCATTGCCCGACGGCTGGAAGGGGAGAGGGTGGAGTTCCCCAAGTTGGCCAGCTTGAGTGAGTCTTTCTGGGAAAAGGCCAAGCGATTTTTAACCCAAAAGGTGTTCTGAAGCTAACTTTGCCTGGAGTTTTTGCTTTCCCAGCCATGTTCCCTCAATAAAGCCCATGCTCCTCGATTTTTTGGATCAGCTTTTTTCCCGACCCCCCGGCAGCAGCCGCGAGCAGGCCAAGCAGCGCCTGAAACTCATCTTGGCCCACGACCGCACCAATCTCAGTCCGGCAGCCCTAGAATCGATGCGGCTAGAAATTTTGGGGGTAGTCTCCCGCTATGTGGAGCTAGACCCAGAGGGGATGCAATTCCACTTGACCGTGGAGGGGAGCACAACAGCTCTTATTGCTAACTTACCCATTCGCCGAGTTAAGCCGCTGGCAGCAGTCGATCCCGACCCTGCTGGGCAGGGGCAGCAGGATCCTATTGCCCCAGAGGGCAGTCAGGGGAGTTCACTTCGGCCTGAGCTACCCTAGACTCAAAGAGCATCTACCTGTAGCTAAGGCTGGCCTACTTCTTAGAATGCCTTCTCTTGTCTGTCCCAGTCCAGATTCCCTGCAGATGGCAACCTTGAGTAGCAACTTTGCTGAACACGAGAGCTGCTGGGGCAGAGTTCTCACTGAGGGAGGTTGAGCCTCGGCATGGAAAACTCCTTTGAGCTGACGATCCTGTTTACGCTGGCCTTGGTGGCCGGGATCGCAGCTCAAGTCCTGGCCAACTTTGTCCAGGTGCCCAGCATTGTTTTCCTGCTGCTGTTTGGGGTGTTGCTGGGGCCAGACGGCTTGGGCTGGGTTCGCCCTCAGATCATGGGATCCGGTCTAGAGGCGCTGGTGTCGCTGGCAGTGGCCCTGATCCTATTTGAGGGGGGGCTGAACCTGCGGCTGCAACGCCTCAACCAGGTCTCCACTAGTCTGCGCAATTTGGTGCTACTGGGATCCCTGCTGACCTTGGGAGGAGGGGCACTGGCAGCCCACTATTTGGGAGAGTTCCCCTGGCCCCTGGCCTTTTTGTTTGGATCCCTGGTGGTGGTGACGGGGCCAACTGTCATTAACCCCATCCTCAAGCGGGTACGGGTCGATCCCGCCGTCAGCACCCTCTTGGAAGGGGAGGGGGTGCTCATCGATCCAGTCGGAGCCATCTTGGCGGTGGTGGTGCTGCAGGTGGTGCTTTCTGGCCACCCCAGCTTCCTCATGGCCTTGGAGCAGCTGTCTAGCCGCTTGGCCATTGGGTCGGCAGTGGGAGCGCTGGGGGGCTGGCTGATGGGATCCTTTCTGCTCTGGTCGCGGCAGTTTTTGAGGGAGGAGTTGCGCAACTCGGTGGTGCTGGCAGGGGCGCTGGGGGTGTTTGCCCTGGCCCAGTCGCTGCGCTCAGAAGCGGGGCTGATGGCGGTGGTGATGGCGGGGCTGGTGGTGCGGCAGAAGGCGGCCATTGCCGAGCGGAGCGTGCGCCAATTCCATGGCCAGTTGGTGGTGATAGCCATCTCGGTGCTGTTTATCTTGCTGACCTCTACCCTTTCTCTCAAAGCAGTGTTGGCTTTGGGCTGGGGAGCGCTGGCCACGGTGCTCTGCCTGATGCTGGTGGTTCGCCCCTTGAGTGTGTGGCTGTGTACCTGGGGCAGTGACCTCAACTGGCGGCAAAAGTTGTTTGTGGCCTGGCTGGCTCCCCGCGGTATTGTGGCGGCCTCGGTGGCTTCTTTGTTTGCCATTTTGTTGACGGAGCGAGGCATTACTGGGGGAGATGCCCTCAAAGCGCTGGTGTTTTTGACCATCTCGGTTACGGTGACGGTGCAGGGGTTGACCGCCGCTTGGGTGGCTCGCTGGTTGGGTCTGGACCAGGGCAGTTCCACGGTGATCATTGGGGATCACCCCCTGGTTGAGCCGTTGGCAGAGTTGCTGCGCTCCCTCAATCAGGCGGTGGAGGTGCTGCCGCTGCCGTCGGGATCCCGTCTGCGCGAGCCTGCTGGCCTAGCCCAGCTCAACGGCCACAAGGTCGCCTATGCCCTGGGGGATCCCTCTGGGAGTAATGGAGCCGGTGGAGCTGAAGAGAAAGTTGGCCGGCTGCTGCCGGGATCCCTGCAGGAAGTGGTGCTCAGCGAGTCGGCCCTGTTGAAGGCCGATATTGACCATGCGGAGACGCTGCTGATCCTGACGCTGGATCCCCAGATGAACTGGGCCATTGCCGAGCTGATGGTGAAGCTCTCGGTTTCTGCTGCCATCTGGACGGTGCTGCTGCCGGAGATGCCCATTTCCGAAGGGATCCGCACCCTGCCGATCCCCTTTTCCCAACTGCAGCGCTGGGCCGGCTACCTGGAGGCCAAGCGAGTGGAGCTGCGCTCGATTACCCTGCCCACCTTGGCAGACCTGGGCCTCAAGTCCTCTCGGTCGGCAGGGACCTCCGCTCAGGACTCGACTGCAGCAGCCCGTCCAGCACCCCTCAACCCCTTTTCGGCCCAGCTGGGGCTGGAGGATCCCACGCTGGAGCGGCTGCGGGATCAGTTTGCCTATCGGATCAAAGCCGATCTTTGCCTGCCTTTGGTGCTGGTGCGCCCGCAGCGAGGAGGGGGCTGGTGGCAAAAGGGAGCTCGCTCCTCCCGACTGGAGCGGTTATTTTACCTGCCCAAGCCGGACATTTGGCGGCGCGGAGATCGCATTTACTACCTGGAGCGCCTTGCCAGCCCTGGAGAAGCCACTGCCCCCTCTGCCAGAGAGTTAGCTTCCTCAGAATGGGATCTGCCCCCAGCCGAGTTACTGCCCCAGTATGTTGAGGGCATCAAGCTCCACTTTGACCTCTAGGAAGGTCGGGGCAGCCAGCGGCCACTGGGGATAAGGGGGCACCCCTGCACCTGCTCGGGCCGGCCCAGATACACCCAGGCCGAAGTGCCACTGTCCAGTTGCACCCACTGCCGTCTGTACAGCCGCGGGTGATCTTCCAGCTCGTCCAGGCGGGGCAACAGGCTCAGGGGAATGCGGTAGCGCTCGCCGTAGAGCCGGTTGCGGCCAGGAACGGCCATGGGGTAGGGGCCGAGATCGTAGAGATCGATGTGGTTGAGGCTGTCTGTCCCCAAAAACTCCGCTCCTTGCAGCAGACGGTGGTACTGGCCACCCCGCAGCAGGGATCCGTAGACAAAAACCACGGTCGTTGGTTCCATTGTCCTCTGGGACAGGGGGAATTAGGGGGATTGGACCAATTTTTGGCCAAGGCGGGGCTCTGAGCCGGCCAGCAGGCGCTCGATGTTGCGCCGATGGGCAGCAATGACATAAACCCCCCCTGCCAGGGCAAACAACCCATAGGGCAGAGGCTGACCCAGAGCCCACATCAGCAGCGGCGCCGCCACCGCCGCCAGCAGCGAGCTGAAGGAGACGATGCGGGTAAGGGCGATCCCCAGCAGCCAGATGCCAAAGGTAGCCAGGGCCACCGGCCAAGCCATGGCCAGCAAGATTCCCAGGCTGGTGGCCACCGACTTGCCTCCCCTAAAGCCCAGCCAGCAGGAGCGGCTGTGGCCAACCACTGCCCCAAAGGCCGCCACGACCACCCACCACGGGGATCCCAAAGCCGATCCCAGCGCCACTGCTGCTGCCCCCTTGGCAGTATCCACCAGCAACACCAACAGCGCCGGTCCCTTGCCCAGCGTCCGCAACACGTTGGTTGCCCCTGTCGAGCCGGATCCCTGCTGACGAATGTCGATCCCGCCCCACCAACGTCCCACCCAGTAGCCGGTGGGGATGGATCCCAGCAGATAGCCTCCAAGGGCGGCGAGGAAAGCCAAAAGCCAGGTAGGCATGGGCAGGTCTTGAACGCTCTTTCTCACTTTGCCACAGGGCTTGGGTTCAACTGCTGTCGAATCCAGCCAGGTTGACCTCCCAAGCAAGGCGCGGCTGTACAAAGTGCAAAAGCTGGTAACGAATCTGCTCCAATTGCCGGATGGCCTGGCGGGATCCCTGCGCCCAGAAATGCTGCTGCAGATAGTCAATCAGCCACAGTTGCGCCGGCAAATCAAGAGCGGCCACCGCCCTGGCCAGTTCCAGGGCCTGCCGCAGCGAGGGGGGCCAGCGTCTAAGCTCTTGCAATAGCGACGGCGGGATCCTTTGCAGGTGCTGGTGGGCCTCCAGCGCCCGCCCGAGGCTGCCTTGGGCCAGGGCAATCAGCTCAGAGCGAGGGATCCCGGGCAACTCTGGGCAGTTCAAACTAACCAACACCCGCTCCATCTCTGCTGGGCCGAGGCGACGAAAGGGCACCATCTGGCAGCGGGACAACAGCGTCGGCAGCAGGGAGGCCGCCTGGGAAGCAATGAGAACAAGGTGGGCTGAGCCGGGCTCCTCCAGGGTTTTTAGCAGAGCATTGGCCGCACTCTCTGCCAGGGTTTCCGCCCCCTCCAGCACCACCAGGGAGCGGCGGGCGCAAATCGGTCTGCGGGCACAGAAGCGGGCCACCCCCTGCACCTGTTCCAGGCGAATTTGCGGCGGGGAGCGCCGCTGCAGAGTTTGCGCCTCGGGGGCCTCCGCTGCTATTAGGCGGCCCTGGTGGAGATAGGTGGGGCTAACCCAGTGGAGGTCGGGATGGGTGCCCGCTACCAGCCAACGGCAGTTGGAGCACTGGCCGCAGGGGATCCCCGAGCTGGCCTCGCAGAAGAGGGCCTGGGCAAACCAGCGGGCCATCAGCCCTCGCCCCACCCCCTCTGGCCCCAAGAAACAGTAGCTGGAGGTCACCCGCCCCTTTTCCAGAGCGGCCACCAGCAGCCGCGCCGCCAGCTCCTGCCCAACAATGTGCCGGGGGGGCAGAACCTTTACCCCCTCAACCTGGGGCATTGGCAGAATTGCTTCCTCCCTGGCAAAGGTCGGCAAGAGAGCTCTGGAGCCGCTGCTTCCTCAACACGCAAAGCTTCATCTCTGCTCCTGCTGTTAGGCCGTGGGATCCAGCCGCATTAGCACTTGGCCAAACTCCACCGGCTGGCCGTTGCTCACCAAAATCTCCTTGACCACGCCTGCCGTTTCTGCTTCTATTTCGTTCATTACCTTCATCGCCTCGATAATGCACAAGGTTTGGCCTTTGTTCACTCGTTGCCCCACTTGGACAAAATCCGCTTCTCCAGGAGCAGGAGCGCTGTAGAAGGTACCCACCATGGGTGCTACCACCTCCACCCAGTGGCTGGGGGGAGATTTTGGGGCAGTCCCTGCAGTAGGAGGCTCTAGCGGAGCAGAAGGAGTGGAGGGAGCGATTGCGGCAACCTGAGCAGCAGGGATCCCCTTGCGCAGAGTCAGGCGGAAATCTTTGCACTCGAGAGTTAGTTCGGTAACATCGCTCTCTTGCAGAGCGGCCAGCAGAAGGCGAATTTCCTGCCAATTAATGACATCCAAGGGAAGTCACCTGTCCACAATAGCAACCTAGCAGCGGGCAAGAGTCCTCACTCGCGGCCCAGATAAGTGTCCGTGCGAGTATCGACTCGAACCCGCTCTCCCACTTTAATAAACAGGGGCACCTGGATCTCGGCACCGGTTTCTAGCTTGGCAGGTTTGGTTCCTCCTGTAGCCGTATCTCCCCTAACCCCCGGGTCAGTTTCCACCACTTCCAAAACCACACTATTGGGCAGTTCGACATCGATCACCTGCCCCTTCCAGCGCAAAACAGACACTTCCATATTTTCCTTCAGGTATTTCACAGCAGAGCCCACCTGAGCGGTACTGATCACAGCTTGCTCATAGGTCTCCATGTCCATGAACACGAGGTTGTCTCCTTCCGCATAGAGGTACTGCATGTTCACCTTTTCAATGGTGGCAGCAGGCAGCATTTCGCCAGCGCGGAAGGTTTTCTCGACAACGTTGCCGGTCTGCATGTTTTTGAGCTTGGTGCGCACAAAAGCCGCCCCTTTGCCAGGCTTGACGTGCAGAAACTCAATGACTTTGTAGGGAGCGCCATCAACTTCCACAGAGACGCCGGGGCGCAAATCATTGCTTGAGATCATGTCAGCACAGGATCCGTTGCCTAGACTTCCTAATCTTACCGCGCCTAGGGGGTACTCCGATTCAGTCCTCTAAGATCAATGGGCGCTTGCCGTCCATACCTAGGCAACACTGCCTGCCACGAGGGGCGCAGGCCCGCTAGGAAGTCGGCACGGGCCAGCTCTGCCAATGCCAGCACAGGCGCTGGATCCACCCAATCGGCGGCATCCACCGCCAGCGCTTGCGGCCACTGACGGAGAAGGGCCTGCCAAGCCGTTTCCCCCCAGAGCTGATCCGAGACTTCGGCCCCTAGCTGTTCCGGACCCACCCGGTACACCCCGCCATACCGCTCCCCCCGCTTGGCGTCCATGTGGACCGCCACCGTCAAGGGCTGAGGGGGGGATCCCTGCTCCTGCCACACCCGGCGGGCAACAACCGCTAAGGACGAGTAGCCAAACACTGGAATGCCTAGCTGCTGCCCCACTAGCCGCGCCACGCTTACCCCCAAACGACTGCCGGTAAAACTCCCCGGCCCCACGGCAACGGCGATCCCAGCCACTTGTGACCAGTCCTGGCCAGCTAAAAAGTCTCTCAAGTGAGGGTGCAGCCGCGCCGCCATCTGGTGATCAAGCCACCAGCTTTGGCTGCGGCCTTCCTCCTGCTCTCCTTCTAGCGGCAACAGGGCGAGGCCCAAAACAGGCGTGGTGGTGTGAATCCCTAGAATCCAGCGGGTAAGCGACATGGCCTTTCTTAGGGGAGTTGACAGAACTTAATGGATGGTTTAAGGTTGGGTTGTCAATCTTCGCACTTC
>NZ_JANSIV010000080.1:0-929 GCF_047502705.1 Synechococcus sp. H70.1 | reverse complement strand
GCACCTGGGCAATGGCACGCTGCTCAGGGAGAGGGGGAGAGGGAGGGGAAAAACAGCTACAGCCTGTTAATTTAAATGGGGTACAGGTTTCAAGAGGAAGGAGAGAAAGAGATGCCAACCCGTTCTTTAGGATCTACGGCAAAGAGTTGTAGCAGCTTATCAGGCAGGTAAGACCTCTATCCGCCAGGTAGCCGAACGGTTGATGGTGACCAAGAGAACAGCACACCGCTGGGTATGACAGTACCAACAAACTCAGGACTTAACCCCCAAGAAAGTAGGCACCAAGCGAGTGGGTATTTTGGAACGGCATCGACAGGAAGTGATGGCAATCATTGCAGAACATCCCGACTTCTATCTGTGGCAATATAAGAACTGTTGCGGAGGCGCTTAGGGATTGATGTAAGTACTTTCACGATACACAACTTTTTGAAAGAGCAAGGAATGACTCTAAAAAAAGACTTACCGCAGCGCGAGAGTCCAAGAAGAGGAGGGGCAAAGAGAACGACTAGCTTATAGTCAAGAGGTCAGAGATATTCCAGCGGAGGATTTGATTGCCCTTGACCAGACAGTGGGAGGGAATGGAACGGGGAGTAGCTCGGAGTTTAAGCGGTCTCAGAGATACAAGGGGGAGAAGCATCCTGTTATTGGAGCTATTTCTGTGAGAGGGGTAGTCGGCTGTCGCGTCATCAAGGGTGGGATGAAGAAAGAGGATTTTTTGGAGTTTTTGAGAAGCGAGTTATGTCCGAAGTTAGATGCGAGGAAGGTTGGGATTATGGACAACTTCAATATTCATAGGAGTCGGGAAGTTGAGGAACTGATTAGGGGAACAGGAGCGAGAATCTTGCACCTGCCTGTGTATGCACTGGAAGTGAATCCTATTGAGACGATGGGGCCGGTGTTGAAGCACTTTGTTCGGCAGTTTTCCAGAG
>NZ_JANSIV010000079.1:0-5758 GCF_047502705.1 Synechococcus sp. H70.1 | reverse complement strand
AATCCCGCTGCTGGCCCAGGGTTCTGGTCAACTTTTGCAGACGTTTGGGCTTGAGTGGCTTGGGCAGGCGCACGGATCCCTGAAACACCTCCACCCAGGTGCCGATGCGGCGCAGGCCCACCCGAATCTGATGGAGGGACTCTGCTGCCTCGGGGTGTTGGTTGAGCACTCTCCCCACGTGCTTCTGCAGCCGCTGCCATTGCTGGCTTAACAATTGGTGGGCCCAAGCGGCCACGGTGGGTGGAGGGGAAGACGCCAGCAGGATCGAGTGCTCGCTTTTCTGCTCAGCAGCAATGGCACTCACAGCAAATCTCCTCTACCTCTCAAAACAGGGCCTAAAAAGGGCAGAAGGCTTTCCCTGCATAGCCCACTTACCTTACCCTGAGGTCACCCGCGCCCTCTTCTTTTTTAACCTAATCTTAACCTCTGAGCAGGGTATGGCCAGGGAAACGGTTGAGACCGCCCTTCGAGCTAGCAGGGCGGAGCCTTTGGTAGGCGGGGCCCGACCGCTGCCCAGATGCGGGTGGCCACCTCTGCCGGGGATCCCTCGCCGGGAATGCGAACAATCCGCTGCGGGAACTCGGCAGCTAGAGCTTGAAATCCGCGGTAAACTCGGCGGTGAAACTCCAGGTGTTCTCGCTCGAGTTTGTCGGCCTCTGACTGTGGGGAACGGGTAACTGCTACGCGACGCTGACGCGAACGCGCCAGCCCCACCTCAGGGGGGAGATCCAACCACAGGGTGAGGTGCGGCTGCAGCCCGCCGGTAGCCAAGTGGTTGAGCTGGCGGATCTTCTCCAAGTCCAGCCCCCGACCATACCCCTGGTAGGCCAGGGTAGAGTCGGTGAAGCGGTCACAGAGCACCACCTGCCCCGCTGCTAGGGCGGGAAGGATGCATCTTTGCACGTGCTCGGCCCGGTCTGCCGCGTACAGGAGCAACTCGGCCAGCGGCGTTATGGGATCCCCGTGCAACAGCAACTCCCGCAGCGCTCGGCCGAGGGCTGTCCCTCCCGGCTCGCGGGTACACAGGCAGGCATAGCCTTCTAGAGTCAGCCGCTGTGCCAGCAGCGTCTGCTGAGTGGTTTTGCCCACTCCTTCTCCACCTTCTAAGGTGATGAACACAGCAGTCTCCCTAGAAAGGAGAGCTAGCGCAGATTAAGCTGCGGTTGCAAGTTAAAGGAGTGGCCCGGGATCATCACGTACACGTCGGGGATGTTGGTGGGCTCCAGGCCTTGCAGGGCCAGCCCCTCCACGTTGGAGCGCAGGGCGTCGTTGATGGTGGTTTCCAGTTGGGAGAGAACCTGGGCCTCATTACCCTGACTGGCCAAGCCAGGAAACTGGTTGTAGATGGCGCGGGCCAAGCTGCTGGCCAGAGGGAGCTGGATGAGGGTGAGGTTGGATCCCCCCAGTTGCGGGCCTAGGGTGTTGGCTCGGCCACGGATGCCCAAGGCCTGCAGGGCGTTGGCGGTTTGGCTGACGGGGATGGTGCAGGTGTCCATCTTGTAGACGGGCACAGAAGCCATGGTGAGGGCGGAAACGCTGGTTAGTTGCACCACGGTAAAGGAAGCCGTGCCGTTGTAGGCAAAGCAAAAATCCCGAAAGGCCGCCGGTACATTGGCCGCGCGGATGGGGCGCTCATCGTCAAAGCCACCCGACTCCGCGAAGAGGTTGCGGATGGCAAACCCCCCAAAGAAAGCCAGCAAGGCCACCACCAGCAGGATTGTCAGATCCGAAGAGGAGACTCCCCCTGAGGAGCTGCTGCTGCGCCCTCCACCTCCATACCCCCCACTTCCCCCCGAGCCGGCAGGGTAGCCGTAAGTTGCAGAACGGCTGTACTCGCCCCGGGAGGAGCCGGCATAGGCGGCGGATGCCGCGTAGCTCCGGTTGCTGGAGACAGGGCGCCGGGGAACCAGGGCCTGTCCAGGACGGCTGGCCCCCGGCCGCGAGGACCCTGTCTCGGCATCTTGCGAAGAGCCAGCCCTTCCTTCTCTTCCGTTATCCTCTGCTCGCGGCGCGCGCCCAGAGAGACGAGTAGCGGACGCCTTCCCATCGTTTCGCTCCTCTTCCTCTTCTAGCCAGTCTTCGGCACCGTCGGGGGAGGGGGCAGAACCTTCCTCCGGCAGAGGGGGCGGGGAACGTCGGCCTTGGGACTCTGAGCTGCTGGGAGCTTGGCCGCGGCTTCCCTCACCGGCAGCAGCCGCTGAGTCTGAAAAACGGTTTGGATCGCGCTCCTCAGAGAAGGTCATTCTTCAGGCTCCCAACGCAAAACTGGCACTCCCATCTTCCTAGACCGAGAAAACCTGCTAGCAAGTAGGATCCACAGGTTGGCAGGGATGGCCGCGTGTGCTGCCGTTAGGCTCCCCTCTTGGACCCCTGCAGCCGTACCTCCAAGCTAGCCTAGACTGCGCTCCAAGATCAGGAGCTGTTCTTTCAAGGCCCTCAGGGCCTGGCCGCGGTGGCTGACGGCTTCCTTTTGCGCCGGGCTCATCTCGGCAAAGGTCAGCCCCACCTCCGGCACCCAAAAGAGCGGGTCGTAGCCAAATCCTCCTGCTCCCCGGGGCTGAGCCAGTATCTCCCCGTGGCAGATGCCCTCCACCAAGGCCCGCACCTGCCCCTGGGGATCCACGAGGGCAATGGCGCAGTGAAAGCTGGCTTGGCGGTTGGGGATCCCTTCCATCTCCCGCAGCAGCCGCGCGATGCGGGCGGCATCGTCGGGGGCATAGCGGGCCGAATGGATCCCGGGGGCGCCGCCAAGGGCTGCCACCGCCAGCCCAGAGTCATCGGCAATGGCCCACTCCCCCAGAGCGGCTGCTACAGCCTTGGCCTTGAGAAGGGCATTTTCGACAAAGGTGCTGCCGCTTTCTTCCACTTCTATCGCTGCCGGCAGGGGGCGCAGATCCCAGCTGGGAGCATGGGCCTGGAAGAAGGTGTTGAACTCCCGCCATTTACCAGGGTTGCTGCTGGCCAAGATCAAGGGGCGCGCCATAGGCTGGGGATCGCGGGAAACACAGGTATCTTAGCGGAAGAAAGCAGACAGCAGAGGGCTGCCCAGGTCCTTAGGGGATTTCCAGAACCATGTTGTGCAAGGCCGTGTTGATCACCAGGGTGGAGCCGCAGCGTTCCACCTTTCCCCCGTCCCAGTGCATGTGGCCGCAGATGTAGTAGCGCGGCTGTAGGTGATCCAACAGGGGGCGCAGGGTGGGCATGCGGCGGTGGTACCATTTGCCGCCTTCGTCCAACAGGCCCCGCGGCGGCGCGTGGCTAAGCAGCAGGTCAATGGGGCGAGGAGGCTGGCTATAGAGGGTAAGCAGCTCCTGCAGATGGCTGCGGGTAAGGGTCCAGCTCCAGCCGCAAGGGGGAGTCCAGGGCACCGCCAACACTTGCAGCCCTAGCCACTCAAAGTAACAAGACTGGGTGATGGCCCGTCCCCACCTGCCAGCTAGGGCATCCAACACGGCAGCGGCTGGGTCGTGGTTGCCGGGCAAAAAGAGCCAGGGCTTGCCCAGGCCGTCTACTGCCGCCAGGAAAGATTGCAACTGGATGACCTCAGCTTCGGCTGTTGGGTGAAAGCCTTGGGTGGCGTTGAGGGAGGGCTTGCCAGCCTTGGAGCAGAAATCGCCGCAGTTGATGTAGCCATCCACCTGGGGCAAGTAGGCTAGGGCTTGCCGGATCAGCCGGTCGTTGCCGTGGTAGTCAGAGCCAAGAAGCAGTTTGATCCCCATGGGCTAGCAGAAGTCGGGAGGGGAAGCCAGAACCCTGTCTGGCGACTGGGATCCCTGCAGCAGGGCAGCCACCTGTGGCCAGGAGCTGCGGTACCAGGCCCGTTGGGCCTCCAGTTCCTCTTCCAACGATCCTGTTGGGCCAAACTCCGGACAGGCATACCCTAGCGAGCGCAGGCCCGCCACCAACAGCGCTGGCGATAGCCACCAGTGCTGGCCTAGGCGCAACAGATCCACCTGAGGCCGGGTTTGCAGGTAGTGGCGTAGCTGCCGCTGTAAGGTGGCCGCAGAGGGCAGGGGCACTGTTTGCTGGTGCACGACAATGAGCGGCGCTTCGCCAGCAAGGTAGTGGAGCAGCCACTTGAGGTGCTCTAGAGAGGGGGGCCAGCTCCACAGCCACAGCTGGTCGTAGCGGTGGCCGGCCTGAGGACGGTCGTAGTGAAGAGTTAGCGGGGAGCGCCGCTCAGGATCCAGGACAAAGGTGGGGCGCCGAAAGCCGTAGAAGAGGATGCTTCCCTGCGCCTGGGGCAGGAGGGCAGAAAAGCCATCCACAACTTGCCAACGCAGGGGTCGGGTGAGAGGCGGAGCAGGGCGGTAGATCAGCAGGGGCGAGGGGACTGTTCCCTGCTGGGGAGAAGACTTTGGAGAACCAGCCGCTTGAGCAGGCCGGATCCCGACAATTTCCAGCTCTAGTTGGCTCTCTTCTCCCCACCGCTTGGCTCTGAGGGTGTAGGCGACGTCAATCCGCTTAGGCAAGGGATAGGCTGCGGCTCCCCGCCAGAGAATGGCCCAGAGGGGACGGCTGCAAGTCTTGGCTTGCAGGGGGGATCTGCCGCTGTGGTGGCAAGGCTCAGAGGGATCCTGCAGGAGCAACTTTAGGTGGCTGGGGGTATCCTCCCCCTGGGCAGGCCGCGGGCCAAATCGCTGCTGTTGCACCACCTGCAGGTTGCGGCTGCAAAAGACCGGCTCAGGATTGCCGATGCCACAGGGTTGCAGCCGTTGCAGCTCCTGGTAGAGGTCGAGGGTGAGATCCGCCAGGGCCACCTCAGCATCGATCCGCACCAAGGGCCGGATCTGTTCCGGCTGCAGACGCTGTTGGGCCAATTGCCGCAGCCGCTCTTCCAAAAGGGGCCAGTTTTCCGCTTTCAGGCTAAACCCGCCTGCCGCTGGGTGGCCGCCATGCTTGATCAATAAATCTTTGCAGAGCTCTAGGGCCTGGAACACGTCGAACTCGGGGATCCCCTGCCGCGCCGAGCCGGTGATCTCCCCCTGGCGCGACTGGCTGCCGATAAACACTGGACAGCCAAAGCGCTCCGCCAGCCGCGAAGCCACCAGGCCAATCACCCCTTTGTGCCAGCGCTGCTGGGGAGCTCCCAAAAGGAGTAACACCCGCTCCTGCGCCAGATCCCGCTCTTGCCGGGCCATCTGCTCCAAAGCCTCCGCCTCAATGCGGCTGCACATCTGCTGCCGCACCTGGTTGAGCCGTTCACAGCGGCGGGCCAGTTTCTCTGCCTGCTGCGGGTCGTCGGTGGTCAGCAGCCGGATCCCCAGCTCCGGTCGGCCAATTCGCCCAATGGCATTGATGCGGGGCCCCAGGCCAAACCCTACCCACTCTGGTCGCAGCTCCTCTGGGGATCCCGTCATTCCCATCACTGCCAAGAGGGCACGGATCCCGGCCACCTGGGCAGTAGGCAAAAGGGCTAGCCCCTGCCGCACCCAAAGACGGTTTACCCCCGTCAGGGGCGCCAAATCGGCAATGGTGCCCACCGTAAACAGCTCCAGCGCCATTCGCCCCAGCCGTTCATCGCCGCGGCGCTCCGCCAAGGCCTGGGCTAGGAGGTAGGCCACCCCCACCCCGGCCATTCCCCGGTAGGGAGACGACTCTGGGAGCTGCTTGGGGTTGAGGATGGCGTCGGCAGGGGGCAACTGGGGCGGCAGGTCGTGGTGATCTGTCACGATTACTGTTAGCCCTAGCTCATTGGCTAGACCAAAGGGCTCGTGTGCAGCAATGCAGTTGTACACCGTTAGGATTAGGCGCACTC
>NZ_JANSIV010000078.1:0-949 GCF_047502705.1 Synechococcus sp. H70.1 | reverse complement strand
ACGCCGAGGTAGAGCGCGGCAAGGTGCTGGATCCCACGGGGGTTACCGCCATGCGGCGCGGGCAAGCTAGTATTTTGCTGGTCTCAGCTCCCAGGGGGTGCCATTGACTATGCAAGACATTCTTGAGGGGGTCTTCAAAGGTTTTGCCCAGATTGGCGGAAAAGTTGTAGAGACCGCCTTTGATATAGGCAAGGTTACCGGCCAGGTTACCGGGTCAGTTGCGCAAACTGTCATTGGTACAGGTATCGAGACCACCCAAAAAGCCGGAGGAATTCTTCTTGGCACGGGTCAAACCACTTTCCAAGTCAGCCAGAAAGTTACAGAAATTATTGTTGAAAAGATTAAAGACCATATTTTCGATCCCCATCATGAGCCTTATTTGATCTGTATTGAACCCTCCCTGGGTTGGGACGAGGCCCTGGTTTTCATCAACGGTTTCCTTAGCGAAGGTGAAACCCAACCTTGGAAAAAAAGACTGTTGTGGGAAACACTCCGACGTGCCGGATGGCAGGGATCCCTGTACTACCTTTGGTGGGATGCTTCCAACCCGGCGAGTTTGACCTTGTCCCCTCTGAAGCTAGGGGTAGGACTACTTGCCCACTGGGAAGCCCACAAAGCAAAGGCCAAAGAAGTGGGACTAAAGTACGCCTATCCCCTGCTCTCTGCTTTGCCGGAAAGGCAGATTACCCTGATGGGGTTTTCCTTGGGGGCAAGGGTAGCCTACTACATCATGCGCGGTTGGCCCCAGACTGCAGATCGACGTCTTAAAGATGTTATCTTGCTCAGCGGTGCCGTTAGGAGGCAAGCCGATAAGAACTGGAGCCTGCATGTAGAAAATATCACTGGAAAGTTGGTAAACATCTACAACGAAGACGATTGGGTTCTGGCCTACGTCAGCCCCTGCGGGATCAAGCCAATTAGAGAGTTTCACCCCAGAATTGAAAACCTC
>NZ_JANSIV010000077.1:26687-34304 GCF_047502705.1 Synechococcus sp. H70.1 | reverse complement strand
GTCAAGAGTAGACAGTGCACCGCTGCACTTACCTGATTCCCACCGCAACCCAATAAGGCTGTGTTAAATTTCAGAAGAGCTGGCGCCTTGTGGGTCGGGGTGGGGATCCCGTCAGCCGGACGTAGCAGTATGGGCAAGGTTTTGGTACTCAATGCCTCCTACGAGCCGCTCAACATCACCAGTTGGCGCCGGGCAGTCGTGCTCTTGCTCAAGGGCAAGGCTGAGCAAATTGAGCACAACGGCAAAGTAGTCTACGGCAACATTCCTCTGCCTACAGTCATTCGTCTCCGCCACTACGTTCATGTTCCCCACAAAGAGATTCCCTTAACACGCCGCAATGTCCTTCATCGCGATGGATACCGCTGTCAGTACTGCGGCTGCTATGGCGAAGACCTTACCCTAGACCACGTGATCCCGCGCTCCCGCGGCGGCAGTGACACTTGGGAAAACGTGGTCAGCGCCTGTGTGCGCTGCAACCTCAAAAAAGGGAATCGCACCCCCCGTGAGGCAGGCATGCCCCTATTGCGCCAGCCACGCCGCCCCCACAGCACTCTCTACTTGGAAATTGCCAAAGCTACTAGCAGCGGCTCCTATCGGGAGTGGCTGAAGTACACCATCGGCCTGGAGGAAGCCTCGCTGCCCCAGCCATTGGATAATCTCATCTAGAGCTTTAGGAATGGCAGTTAGATGGCGGGATTGGCGCAGAAGGGATCCCTGCCTCGATCCAGCGATGGATGAGGGTATTAACCTCTTCGGGGCACTCGTCGTGGGGACAGTGGCCGGCCTCTAGGAAGTATTCCACTGCCTTGGGGTAGTAGGTGCGGTAGAGCTGCGAGCGCTCGCGGACCCGCATCCAGGGATCCCGCTCTCCCCAAATCAGTAGCAGGGGGCGCACCAGGCTGCGCAGCAGCTCGTCCACGCTGCGTCCTTTTTGCCCGCCTCGCATCAGAGCCACAAACACATCGGCTGCTCCTGGCTCCCGCGTGGGCCGGTGAATGTCCTCCACCAGTTGGTCTGTCACTGCCGCCTGATTGTAATAGACCTGCTTGAGCTTGGCCCGGATGACCTGTGGCTGACGCAGGTACTGAAACAACAGGTAAGACACCAAGGGCTGGCGCAGACTCCAGCCTACCAGCTTGCCCAGCCCCTGCCGCCAGTTGGAGGGGGATCCCTTAGCAGTGGAAAAGCCACCGGCTCCGTTGAGCAGCACCACACCCCGCACCCACTCAGGCCACTCTGCTGCCAGGCTGAGCACCACATAGCCGCCTAGGGAGTTGCCGATGGCCACTACCGGCTGTCGGATCACCTGTTGACAGAAGTCCCGCAGTTGATCCCGCCAGATCTCAGCGCAGTAGTTCCACTTGGGCTTGGCCGAGCGACCAAAGCCCAGCAAGTCAATGGCATAGACCTGGTAGTGTTGCGCCAGTTGGGAAATGTTCTTGCGCCAGTGGTCAGTGGAGGCTCCAAAGCCGTGCACCAACAGCAGCGGCTGTCCCTGCTCGCCCTGTTTGACATAATGGACAGGCTGCCCTCGCCAAATCCAGCGTGCTGAGATAGGAGTAGCCAATGCCGAGGTTGAAGCCATAAGAGTCGCTCGCAAGCTCCTCCTAATTCTAGATTTAGATTTTGCCTGGCCGACCCCGAAAGCTGCTGGGCAGGGTATCCTAAAACACAGGTTAGATACGCAAATGATCGCATTTTTGACAGGTCATCTTGTTGCTGTAGAACTGGGAGAGCGCAGCAGCCTCACCCTGGAGGTGCAAGGGATCGGCTATCGCATCCAGGCGCCGGCCCGTTTTCTCGAGCAACTGCCCCCTGTAGGGGAGCCTGTGCGGGTGTTCACCCATTTGCTCGTGCGAGAGACTGAGCTGGTGCTGTACGGGTTTGGCTCGGCAGCGGAGCGGGATCTGTTTGCGGAACTAATTAAGGTGCCAGGGGTGGGACCTGCCCTGGGTTTGGCATTGCTCAACACCTTTACTCTCCAGGAGCTGGTGCAGGCGGTGGTAACCGAAAATGTCCGCCTCCTCTCCCTGGCTCCAGGGGTAGGACAAAAGACTGCCCAACGGCTGGCGCTGGAGCTGAAAAGCAAATTGGCCCACTGGCGAAAAGGCCTGGAGAATGCCAATCAGCCTTTGTCGAGCGGGCCACCTTCCCCTATCCGCGAAGAGGTGGAAATGGCCTTGCTGGCCCTTGGCTATAGCCCCCAGGAAATCCAAGCAGCCCTGCAAGCCTTGCCACCCCAGTCTCGGCAAACAGAAGACTGGCTGCGCGAGGCCATCAGCTACCTCAGCCAACAGCCATGAGTGGCTCAGCCCCCAAGCAGCGCCGCGTTGGCATTCTCGGCGGTACCTTTAACCCCGTCCACCACGGCCATTTAATCATGGCCGAGCAGGCCCTCTGGCAGTTCAACTTGGATCAGGTGCTGTGGATACCGGCAGGGAATCCGCCCCACAAGCCCTTAGCTGGGGGCGCCAGCAAAGAGGATCGCCTGGCCATGGTGAAGCTAGCCATTGCCGACCATGAGCGCTTTGCCTGCTCTGACTTGGAGATCCGCCGTCCTGGCCCCTCTTACACCATTGAGACCCTACGCTGCCTGATGCAGGAGCAACCCAACACCCAGTGGTACTGGATCATCGGTGTGGATGCCCTGCAGGAGCTGCCCCAGTGGCACCAGGCGGAAGAATTGGCCCGCCTCTGTCACTGGATTGTTGCCCCCCGCCTCGATGCTGGCGACGCCGCCCAGGTGCTGCGGTCGGTGGCTGAGAAGCTGCCCATTCGGGCGACACTCTTGGACGCCCCCACCCTAACGCTCTCTTCCACCTACCTACGCCAGCAGATCCAAAAAGGGGGATCCATCCGCTACTTGGTCCCCCCCGCTGTGGAGCACTACATTCGCCAACACCGACTCTATCTCGACCCTTGAAGAAAAAAAGAGGAGGGATCCCTCCTCTCCAATCAACCCATTGGCTACAGCAACGGCCTGCCCAACTTTTTTTCCCGGGGAGGAGAGGCTAAAGAGTGAAGTTAGAAGGTGCTGTTTCCTTGAGTGGGCGGGCAATCGCAAAAAATTGCAACCCAACCTGCCGGCGGCTTAGTAAGCCAGGCCCATGCTGCGGGTGGTTTCGGGCCCAAGATAGACGCGGATGCTCAGGAAATCGGTGGGGCAAGCGGTCTCACAGCGTTTGCAGCCAACACAGTCCTCGGTGCGGGGGGCTGCAGCAATCATGCCGGCCTTGTTGTTCCCCTTCCAGGGCACCATTTCCAACACATCGGTAGGGCAGGCCCGCACACACTGAGTACAACCGATGCAAGTGTCGTAGATCTTGACCGTGTGAGCCATTAGCGTTCTCCAGTCGAGCTCTTTGAAAGGTTAAAAAAGGTTTACCCCTCTGGCGTGGCAGCCACACCACTGCACAGGTGCCCTCAGTGTACTGTAGTCCTGCCCAGCCACCCCAATCTCCGATCCAAATGTTCAAACAAATTTACATCCCCAGGGATCCCTTGCCGCCCCGACGGGAAGGTCGCCCTCGCGGTTGGGCTAGGATCGCCTGAGGAAGAGCAGGGCAAGGATCCTACGAATGGGACGCTCGGTGCGGAATTGGAGAAGGCAAACTCGAAGCCAGCTGCGCCGCCTGGGCTCCGTTTTGGCCGGCATTTTGCAGGAAATCTATGAGGAGAACATCCCTCGCCTGCGCCGCTGGGATCGGCAGCTTACCAACTGGGTATACCGCCGCGGCTGGAGGGTGGATCCCTCCTTGCCTAAGGTGGCTATCTACGTGTTGGGTACGGTGGTGATCCTGGCGATTCCAATTCTCACCTGGGCAGTTGTGGTTGCCGTTGTTGCCTTTCTCGCCATCCAAATGGTTCAAAAATGGCCCCAGGCAGCCCCCGCCAGGGATCGCCACTATCTGCCGAGCGCCGATGCGGAGGACGACCCCGATCCCCGCCGAGAGGACTGGGACGATTGACGGGCTAACTGTCCCTGCGCTGGTACAGGGGATCACCCTTGGGTGGAGGGGGCGACTCTTTTTGGCTGCTAAGGCGCTGCCTCATCTGTCTGACCAGCTTTTGCTGGGAGCGGTTTTCCAGCCTGTTTAGGCCAAGGGCGCCGGCCAGGATCCCTAACTGTAGAGCCAAGCTGGGCAGGGTAGTCTCCAGATCCCGCCCTGCCAAGGCCCGAAAGAAAAACACAAATGCCCCAACGCCAGCCGAAAAACCCACCGCCAGGTAGACAAAGCGCCGCAAACTGCGGTAGGGAGCGGTCACTTCTGCCAGCAGCCTCGCCCGCTCCGCCGTCGGATCCTGGGGCAAGCTGGCTTTGGGCGAAGACTTGGGATCCGATTCCGCCATTGGCTATACCTCTTCAGGCAAGAGCAAGGGATCCCGCCCAGAAATCGCAGCCAGACTTTCCTCGGCGGCCCGACAGGCGGCCAGGATATCTTGCTCTTCTCCACCCAAGTAGACGCGGCCAAAGCTACCAAAAGGCATCACCTCGAGGATGTTGATCCGGGCCGATTTTTCTGCCTCATTGGCGGCCAGGGGAGCATAACCTGCCGGCTGCACCTCCAGGATGTAAAGGGTTTGGCCCGCAAGAAGCATCTGGCCGCGGCGGAAACGGTTGATCAACTGGGTTTGGTGGGGATCGATGTTGCGGATGATCTGGCTAGAGATGATGCGCGGCTTGAGACGCTCCTGTTCGCTCACCCCCAAAGCCGCTAGGATGGCCCGCCCGGCAGTGCGGGTATCCCCCTGGTTGCTGGAGTGAACCTCCAAAAGACCGTAGAGGCGCTCTACTACCTGCAGTCCTGGCCTTACCGAGGTGGCTTTGAGGGCAATGTCCATGACGCGGTTGATCTCAATGCCGGGGGAAATCTCGACCCAGAGGGAAGTGTCTCCCGGCAGGGGCAAAAAGCCCTGGGCCACCGTGCCCAGATAGGCGGCGTACTGGGGCTGGAGCCGATCCAAAAACACGTAGCTGCGTAGGTCAATCCCCAAAGGAGTTCCCCCCTAGTCGCTTGGGCTCTGTGGGATGACAAGCTGGGAGTGGATCCCTATCTTCAGTCTCGCCTGATTTGGCCAGCGGGATCCCACCTTCCTGCTGCTACAGGCCGCCCTGGGCCACCACCTTTACAGTTGTCAGGGCTTCCAGGTCGATGGGCCCGCGCACATGCAGCCGCTGGGTAGAAATGCCCAGGGACGGGTCGCGAATCGCCCCCAAGGTAGGGATCCCGCTTCCGCGGCCTGCTGAGAGGGGCGTAGTGTTGATGTGGATAAGGGCCGCATCCACCTCCTGGAGAAAGCGCTGGGCCGCCGCCTGGCTATCAGTGAGGATGGCTTCCGACTGATGGTAACCGTTTTTGTTAATCCAGGCGATAGCCTCCGTTAAATCCGCTACTAGCTGGAGGCGCAGATGGGGACGCCGGGTGGAGTCAAACTCTTCTCCCAGCGGCTGGAGCTGGGGAAATTGCTCTAGAATTGGGGCGGCCGCCTGGACATCGACCTCCCCCTGACTGAGCAAAGCTTCGACCAGCGCTGGCAGATGGCTGGCGGCCCAGTCGGCGTGGATCAGCAGCCAGAGGGTGAGGGGCTGGTAGATGGGGATCCCTTCTCGGCCATAGCGAGCCAAGGGATCTAGCAAAGCTGACTTCACCAAAGGCCAGGGAGCAGTGCGATCCAGATAAACATGGCCATAGCCCAGGTGGGTAGCCAGGATCGGCACTTTGCTAGCCTGTAGGAGAAACTCCACCCAGCCGGGGCGGCCACAGGGGATTACCAGATCCACGTAGCGGGTTTGCTGCAGCAGCAGTAGCAGCAGCGAGTCCTCTTGGGGATCCGCCGGCCGGTCTTGGGTGGGCAAGGCTTGAATGGCCCCTTCCGGGATCCCGTGCTCGTAGGCTGTTTCTGCCAATAGGGTAACTAAAGCCTGGTGGGTTTTCTGGATGGGGCCGCTGCCGGCCAAGATCACACCATTGCCCGTCTTGAGACCCATGCCAATGCCGTTGAGGGCAAACTCGGGGTAGATCTCATAGACCAAAGCCACCACCCCCAAGGGGACGCGGTAGCGGCCAATAAACAGCCCGTTGTCCTGACGGTACCCCCTCTCCAGGCTGCCGATGGGATCCGGCTGTTGGGCCAAGAGAGCAAGCAACTGGGCAGACCGCTGCAGGCGCTCGGGGGTGAGCTTGAGGCCGTTGAGGATCCACTCCGGCACAGTTTGTTCGCGGCAGCTTTCCAGGTCGAGGGTATTGGCCTCTAAGAGGAGATCGGAGCGCTCCAGCAAACGGCGCGAGAGGGCCAGCAGGGCCTGCCGTTTGGTTTCGCCGCTCAAGCGCTGGAGCTGAGGCAGCAAGCGGCGCACCTGGCGCAGGGTGGTGCTGAGGTCAAAGGCTGAACCAAAATCGGTCACTCGCTTCCCTCCTGCCTGGCTGACCGACGACGGATCTGCTCCTGACCACTGCTAACAAGAAATGGCTAGATCCACAAGAGCCAAAGTGGGGGTTCTAGGGGCGCGATGGCCGGCGAAAATCTCAAGCATCTCAAGGCCGCCGCAGCAGCAGGATTGCCGTCACTGCCAACAGCGCTAGCAATAGGCAAAGAATCATGAGCCAACTGAGCAACTGGGTTTGGCTGGGGAAGAGCACCGCTCCGACAAACCCCACCACCAGAACGACTCCCAAGCCAAGGGTAAGGCCCAAGAGCGTGGATCCCTGGAAGGCGCTTTCCCGCCGCAACACCCATTGATGGCCGTTCCAGAACCAGATTTTGCGGTAGGGGTAGGAAACCGCCAGTTGCTCAATGTGCAGGCGGTCGGGGGTGATGGCAAAAATATGCTGGCAACGACTGCAGCCAAAAGCCTCGGTCAGGGTAATCAGGCGCAACTGACCCTGGTAGCAGCATGGGCAGGGGTAGATCTTGGTGGGCTCAATGGGCTGAGCCACCCGCAGGGACGATTTCTGCCGAGGCAACTTGCGAGGAGAAGAAAAGGCCACAGCTCCTGGTTGGGGAGAAGTCGGGATCCTTCACATCCTATCTTCAAGAAAGTGGAGTCAAGCTACCCAGAGATGCTGGGTGTAGCGCCAGGTCAAGATTTGGTTGAGAACGAGGAAGATGAGAGCCAGAAGCCCATAGCCCAGCTTGAGAACTCTGCTCAGGTGGGGACGGGCCCAGAGGGGAAGAAAGCCCAAATCGGTGTGCTTGGCCCAGTGCAGGAGGGCCAGCACTTGTACGACGTGAACCGGCAGGCAGTAGCGAATCATGCTTCGCTGGCCCAGGGGACTCATGCCGGCTACAGCGATGTAGAACATGGCCCAGGCAGCCAAATGGAGCCCCAGCCGCTCCCGCCAGCGCTGGCTCTTGCCGGCCAGGATACTCCACCCATCCAGCAAGCCTGTAACAACTAGGGATCCCAACGTAACAGACACAAACAGTTGGCTGAGAGCATCAGACCACAGGCCAGGATCCTTCACGGGTGCAGAAGGAGAGCGCAAGACTTGCCATCGCTCAGGGGAAAGAACATAGGTAGAAGCTTGGAAAAGGGCTTGGTAATTGGCCTGCACGCCAGTAAAGTAGCGCTGCATTTCCATGTAGAGATCCCAGCGGCCAAAGCGGAGCTGACAG
>NZ_JANSIV010000077.1:24500-26587 GCF_047502705.1 Synechococcus sp. H70.1 | reverse complement strand
AAAGTAGCGCTGCATTTCCATGTAGAGATCCCAGCGGCCAAAGCGGAGCTGACAGTAGAGGAAAAAACTCAGCCCGCCCGACAAGGCCAAAACAACGGCGCTGGCTGTCCAAAACCAAGGGCGGGATAGCCGCAGCAGAGGAACCAGCGCCACCGGCAAACCCACAATGCGGGTGGCACTCATCACCAGACCGTGGATCCCGGCTAGGAGCCCTGACCTCATTGAATTCAAGTGGGCCGACCAGTAGAAAAAACCCAGCAGGCTGGCCATAAAGAGGGATTCGCTGTAGCCCACGACAAGGTAAAAGCTGCTGGGATAGACCAAGATCATCAAACTTGCCAGGACTTGCCAAAGCAAGGGGATCTGCCAGAGATGGTAAAACAGGAAAAGGTAAACCCACATCAGCCAGCAAAAGAGCTGGGCGGTCAGGTAAAGCCCTAACTCAGGCTCAACCCGCAACAAGCGGCTAAGGGCAGCAACGGCTAGAGGGTAGCCAGGAAAGAAGGCCACATTGCTCTGCTCGTAGGCAATCTTGTCAAAGCCCACAAACTGATAGCCCTGCCGCACAATCCCCAAATACCAATGGCTATCCCACTGGGTTAAACCCTTAAAGATGGAAGCATAGTCATCCTCCTCGCTCCAAAAGGAGATTAAGAAGATCTGCAACCCTGTCAAGGCCAAGCTTGGCAGCAGAACCTGGGTACAGAAAGGGGTAAGACACTGCCGGCTTTGCTGCAACAGATGGCTAAGAGAGAAACTCATCGTCGGACCTTCGCAGGTGGGGGTGGCACTTTGATCTCTTCTTGGTAATCACTGTCGGAGTTCACCTGCCAGAGATCGTGGCTGCCGGGGCGGAGGACGTTTTCCGCCGCCAATAGGCCCATCAGCAAACTGTGATCCTGGTTGTTGTACTTAAACGAGCCGTAGCGACCCACCAGTTGCAGGTTTTCAAACTGGCCAAGATACTTCTGCAAAATGGCTAGATCTTCTTTGTAGCTGCCGGCATAGATAGGATAGGTGCGGGGCAGGCGCACCACAAAGCCGCCGCAGATCTTCTGGCCTTGCAGCAGGCCAATTTGGCGTAGCTCCTTCTCAGCCAAAGTCAGTAATTCCTCCTCAGGGGCTTGCCACAAGGGATCCCCAAAGTTGCACCAATACTCACAGCACAAGGGGGTTTGTTCCCGGTTGGGGAGCATAGCCGGTGACCAATTGGCAAAGTTGGTTACCCGACCAACCTGCACTGTTGGGTCGTTGATATACAGCCAGTTGTCGGGGAAAAGCTGGGATCCCTCCACAATCAAGTAAACCAAAACCGTGTTGCGAAACTTGAGGTTGCGGGCTGCCTGCAGCACTTCTGGGGGAGGCAGTTCCCGCAGGCTCTGCACCAACACTGTCAGAGGGATCGAAGAGATGACGTGGGAGGGGGAGACCCAGGTTTCACTTCCATCCTGAAGATGGCGCAGTTGCAGCTCGACAATCCGGGATCCCTCATGCCTAAGGGCGATGACCTCCGTATTTAGCCAAACTTCTTGACCCTCGGCCAGCAAAAACTCCTGCATTTTTTCGTAGAGCTGACCAGATCCCAGACGAGGAAACTGAAATTGCTCAATTAGTGATTTGACGGAGCCGCGCTTCCACCCCAGCGCCTTGCGGATGGCTTGCCCAAGGCTGAGACCTTTGATGCGCTGGGCAGCCCAATCGGCGCTGATTTCGGTACAAGGGATCCCCCACAGCTTTTCCGTGTAGCCTTTGAAGAACATCTGAAAAAGCCGGCTGCCGAATTTTCCCTTGACCCAGTCGGCAAAGTTCTGGGGAGCTGGGCGGGGGATGAGTTGGGCCCAGAGGTAGGAAAGGACAATGAGCAAACTTTCCCACCAGCCAACCTTGCGCAGGACTTCCCAAGCTTGGATGGGGTACTGAAAGTATTGCTTGCGGTAGTAGATGCGGGTAAGCCGCCGGACAGTCACTTGTTCGGATCCCAAAACCTGGTTCCACAGCTCCAGCACCGCTGGGATCTTGGTAAAAAACCGGTGCGGGCCATAGTCGAGAATGAACCCCTGGTAGCGAATGCTTTTGGCCAGGCCCCC
>NZ_JANSIV010000077.1:0-24400 GCF_047502705.1 Synechococcus sp. H70.1 | reverse complement strand
GCTGGAGGCTGGCCTGTGCTGTTGACCAAGGGCTTTGAGGTAGAAATGTACACCGGCACCGCCGCCGGGGAAGTGGTGGGCCTATCGGATCGCATCTGCCAAGCTTTGCCGGAGTTTGTGCGAGAACCAGATCGGCGCAACGTCGAGTACATCACCCCGCCCCTTCGCCGCTACGAAGACCTGCTCTGTGCTCTGCTTCGGCCTCGCCTGCAACTGCGGCAGTTTTTGCGCCGTCTTGGCCCCTACACCTTGCTGCCGGGGAGCACCCTGGCTCTGGGCGGCAGCGACCACTTCGAGCGCTCGGATCCGGGCAACCCCTACCACGACTACATCGAGCGCACCTACGGCACGCGGGTGGTGACCGCCAGCATCCACATCAATGTCGGTCTGCCAGATACGGAGGCCATTTTCCTCGCCTGTCGCCTGCTGCGGGCGGAAGCCCCTCTTTATTTGGCCCTGAGCGCTTCTTCTCCTTTCCTGGACGGCCAGGTAACGGGCTATCATTCCAGCCGTTGGCAGGTGTTTCCTAAAACGCCGGCCCAGGTGCCCTTCTTCCGGAATCACGCCCACTACATCGCCTGGATGCAGGAGCAACTGGCCCTGGGCACGATGCAGAATGTGCGCCACCTCTGGACTTCTGTACGGCCCAACGGCCCGGAGCGGCCCTATCACCTCAACCGAGTGGAGCTGCGCATCTGCGACCTGGTGGCAGATCCGGTGATGATCCTGGCCATCGCCGCCTTAGTGGAGGCCCGCCTTTGGCAATTGCTGTCCCACCCGGAGGCCCTGGATCCCTTGGGGGGGCCCTTTACCCCAGCGGAGCTGGAGAGTCTTTGCGAGGCCAACGAGCAGGCTGCTGCCCGTGAGTCTCTGCAAGCTCGGCTGATTGACTGGCGCACCGGCCGCGAACGCTTAGCCCAGGAGTGGATTGAAGAGCTGCTGACTGAAGCGTGGCGCCTGGGCCAGCCCCAAGGGCTGGGTTGCTTCTTGGCTCCCTTGCAAACCCTGCTCCAGGAAGGCAATGAAGCCCAGCGCTGGCTGAAGCAGGTCAACCAGGGATCCACACCCGCCCAGGTGTACCAACGGGCCATCCAGGAACTGGCCGAACAAGACCGAGAAAGGCAGGAGACCCTCTGCCAACTGGTTGGCTAAGCCTCTGCACAAGGCCACTTTGACTTAGGTTGGCCTAGCCCTGCTTCACCACTTCCCGTAGGGCTTGCCGAGCCCCACAGCTCCTGCGTCCAAGTCAGTAGCGAAGCCGGCAGAGGCGGCACCGTCGCCACAATCATTGGCCCCAGCGGCCTCAAGTCTTCCACCAGGGCCCCGGCAAATCAGTCTTGCAAAGCATCCCAATCGATGGGCTGCCCAAAAGACAAGAACGGACACACCCAAATTACTGGCGAACTTCAGTAGAAGCTGCCGCTTTGTTGGATAGGCTGGAGCAGCCAGGCGAGGAGAGGCTTGACTTGTGCGAGCTTTCACCCAAAGGTCGTGCCGTTCCATCCCCAAAGATAGCCTTTGGCATCGCCGAACTCAATGTAAATCCTCTTCTTGGGGATCCCCAATTTGTCCTCGATGGTGCTGCAAAAAAACTCGCTCAGGGATCGGGTTTGATCGGCGGAAAACTGCCCAATACTCTTGATCTCTACATAGCAGCAGGGATCGGCGCTGCCGGCAAAGGTCATCGGGATCCCTCCTTCAAAAGCAGTCATCACGTAGGCTTCCGACTTGCCCAACTGCTTGGCCAGAGCAGCAGAGAGGAACTTGAGTAGGTCTGCCACGGCGGCAGGTTCTGGCTGCAGAGAGGTTTGCAACTTGATCAAAGGCATGAGTACTTTTTCTTCCCGACAAGCCTATTTTGGCATTGCGGGTTCGTCTTCTCTGGGATCCGCCTGTGGTAGCGTAGCGGAAGAGCTTCTCTTCACTGGGGCAAACCTCTATGGAGCCGATTGATCTGGCTAGGGCAGAGATGGGCCACCCCCAGGGTCAAACCAGGCCAGGCCCTCGGGAGGTGCAAACCGAGGCTGCTCCTGTTCCTGTCGGCCCTTACAGCCAGGGCGTTGTCGCTTCGGGGCCCTTTCTGTTTGCTGCTGGCCAGGTGGGCCTGGATCCCAGAACCGGCAAGCTGGCGGGGGAAGACATTGCCTCGCAAACTCGCCAGGCGCTGCTGAACCTGAAGGCAGTGCTGGAAGCAGGGGGCACGAGCTTGGCCAATGTGGTGAAGACCACGGTTTTCTTGGCGGATATGAAAGACTTTGCTGCCATGAACGAGGTTTATCGAGAGTTTTTCGCCACTGAGCCGGCGCCGGCCCGCTCTTGCGTGCAAGTAGCTGGCCTGCCCCTGAATGCCTTGGTGGAAATCGAGGCAGTGGCCTGCTACCGATAACAGTGGTTTGCAATCCTGGCAGCCGCAGCTACAGCCTGCTTGTACAAAGCGCCTGCCACCACAACTCTGTAGCGAAGCAGCTTGTCCCGTCTATCTTTCCCCTTTCCGGTAACCCAGCAGAGTAGCTTGGTAACCCTCCGTCCCGCTACCCCGGACAGTGCCGAAAGCCAGTAAGTAAGCGGAACTAGGAACCGTCTAGGGGCGTCTTGACAGCGCCCTTACGAGTCCAACGGTGGACTGCGTAAGCATCCCCCGACTCTAGTCAGGGGAGTGTCAACCAGCGGCTCAACTGCCGCAATTAAGTTTTTCCCAGTCCTGCTGGTGGATGGCGAGCATTTGGGCCTGGGCCTGAATGGCCGCCAACGTTTCTGCCATCAGGGGCCAGTTGCTGTCAGGGGGAGTGGGATACTGCTTGAGCTTCCCGAGAGTGCTGCTGAGGGCCACTTGCAGTTGCTGCAGCAGTTGGTGCGTCTGTTGGGCCAAGGCCAGGGTCTCGGAGACGCGGAGGCGGTTCTGGCTTTGCTGATACTTCTGGAGGGCTTCTCCTCGCAGAATGCTGAGGATGGCTCCTTCCCTAGGAGGGGAGCCCGGTCCGGTTTTAGAGGGCTGGGGAATGATGCGCAACTGCAGTACCAGCGGCTCCCCCCGGTACAGCCGCTCCGCCTCCGCCTGCTGCGGCTCTCCGATGAGGGCAGGATCGAGAGCCATCATCCGCTTCATGGCGGCAATCAGCCTAGCCCGGATCGGTTCTGAGAGATCCTTGAACAGATCCCGCAGGATCCCTTGCTGGCGATAGCGCACTCGGCACACCACTCCCTCCTGGGGTTCCACAAAAATTTGCTCTGCTTTCTCGTCTAGAGCCCGCCGCAGCATCGAGTTCAGCAGCTGCTGCACGGTCTCTTCCGCTTCGTCAGCAGGAACAGGCGGAGCAGTTGGCCGTGCCGGCAGCGGCTGGGTGGGAGTTGGTCGGCTGGGCGGCTCAGCTACGGGAGCAGGGACTTCCCGAGTGGTACGGCTGGCGTGGGCCTGGAGGCGCAGCCGCTCCACCTCTGCCGGGCTAGGGGGATGACTGAAGTAGTAGGCAATTAACTCTTGCTGCTGCTCGAGCGTAATTGGAACTGGCTCAACCGTAATCTGGGAATAGGCCAGCATCTTGCTCACGTAGTCCAGGGCTGCCAAATCCTGGGGATCCACCATGCCCAGGATCAAGCTGTCCATATCCAGTGCCAAAGGCACCACCTGGTAGTAGATACAAATCTCCACCGGCAAGTATTGGGCAATCAGGGCTGCCACCCGTGCCCGGTCAATTAGAGAGGGGTGTTCCACCGCCAAAGAGGCATCTGGATTGGTCATGGCAAGCCTGAAGGGGATCCAGGAGGGGGAAAGCGTCGTCTTTGATCATAGGCCCTCGGCCTGCGGGGTTTCTGTCTTGCCCTCCCCCAAGCAGTCCAAAATTGAATAATGTAATACTAGAAGCATCCCTTAGGATCTTCTGCAACGAGAGAACGGTAGCCTTGGTCAGCCTTGGAGTTAACATCGACCACGTGGCCACGCTGCGCCAAGCCCGCCGCACCGTCGAACCGGATCCAGTGGCCGCGGCTGTAATTGCCGAGTTGGCAGGCGCCGATGGGATCACGGTGCACCTGCGCGAGGATCGCCGCCACATTCAGGAACGGGATGTGCGGCTGCTACGGCAGACGGTGCGCACCCACCTGAACTTGGAGATGGCGGCAACGGATGAGATGGTGGCCATTGCCTTAGAGATCAAGCCCGACTATGTCACGCTGGTTCCTGAGCGGCGGGAAGAGATTACCACCGAAGGGGGACTGGATGTGGCCAGTCAGGTTTCGCGCCTAAGTGAAGTGGTTGACCGACTTCAAGGAGCCGGCATTCCCGTCAGCTTGTTTGTCGATCCAGATCCCATCCAGATTGCCGCCGCTGCCCAGGTGGGGGCCCGCTGGGTGGAGCTGCACACCGGGCGCTATGCCGAGGCCTCTTCAGAAGCCCAACGGGAGGTGGAGCTGGCCCAGCTGCAGCAAGCCAGCCAGCAGGCCATTCAACTGGGGCTGCGGGTCAATGCTGGGCACGGCCTCACCTACTGGAATGTGGGCCCGGTGGCGCGGATCCCGGGCATGGAGGAGCTAAACATTGGCCATAGCATCATCAGTCGAGCGGTGCTGGTGGGGTTGGATCGGGCGGTGCGGGAGATGCGTCAGGCGATGGGATTAGGAGTAGGCCCGGCATGAACTCGGAGTACTACGGCTACGACAACGGCTACGATAACTACGTTCTCGACCAGGCTGAGATCGACCGCCTGCTGGATCTGCTGCCGGCCAGCATGCGGGAGAGCGTCAAGATCTTGCCGGCCTCGGAGCAGCAGACAGTCGTAATCAAAGGCCGCCGGCAACTGCCCTGGGAGCGGCAGCTGCGGCTTTTTGTTAAGCCCTACGAGTGGCGGCAGTTTACTCCGCTGCAGCGGGCCAGCTTGTTTCTGCACAAAGTAGGCTACTACAGCCGGGCGGCCTCGCGACAGATTGACTTTTACCTGGCTATTGCTGCCTTGGGAGGCTTGAGCCTAATCTTCGAGGCGGTGCAGCAGGATCCGGTGGGGGCAACGGTTTCCGGGGGCTTGAGCGGCTTGGCTCTCTGGCAGTTGCGCCGCGACCAGACCAACGACCGCCGTCTTTTGGCTGCCGATGCCTACGCTGTGGACCGGCTGGTCTTGCGCGGAGTTCCGCGGCTGCAGGCGGTGGAGGCCTTAGGGCAGGCGCTGCACCTAGAGGCCCGTCTGGAGGGGCGTTCTGGCAACGACCTGTTGGACATGCTGCGCTACCAAAACCTGAAGCGGCTGGCCCAGCGCCCCGCAGAAGACATTGTGTTGAGCTAGGGCCGAGCCATGCTTTCCCCTGCGCGGCTGGGATCCCTGGTGGGTCGGGGGGCCTGGGGGCATCACCTTCTCCAGGTGGCAGTAACCGATTCCACCAACCGGCTGCTCTTGGACTGGGGTCGTCGCTTCCCTCAGCCGCTGCCCCTGGGCACGGTTTTGGTGAGTACCCGCCAGCGGGCAGGACAGGGCCAGCATGGGCGAGTATGGCAATCGCCAGCGGGGGGGTTGTACCTGTCGGTCTGGCTGGGATCCCCTCCCCTGCGGCATTCTTTGCTGGAACTGACCCTAACCTTGGCCTGGGGTATAGCGGGCAGCTTGCGCCAGAGACTGGGGATCCCGCTGCGGCTGAAATGGCCCAACGACCTGGTGGTGCCGGACAAGCAGCGACCTGGTTCTCTGCGCAAGCTAGGGGGGATCCTGGTGCAAAGCCGCTTTGGGGAGAGGGGACAGTTGCTGGGGTTGGTGGCTGGCGTGGGTGTAAATATCAACAATCCCGTGCCCGCTGAGGGAATCAATTTGGCCGAGATCTTGGGATCCCGCCAGGATGGCACTGCCGTTGCTGCCTGGGTTTTGCAGGGGATGGAGCGGGGGTTTCAGAGCTGGCTGCAGGAGGGGTTTGCTCCTGTGCGCTCCGAGTACGAAGCCTGGACAGTGCAGCCGCAAATTCAATCGCTCCCCGGGGAGGCGTCGGCTACGGTTTTGGGCCTTGCCGAGGATGGCAGGCTGCGGGTACAAACTCAGGGGGGACAGATCCTCGTCCTCTCTCCCGAGCAGGTGCGCCTAAGCTATCAAGTGTCTCTTGCCAGCAGCTCCTCCTTTGCGTGATGGATTCCACCTCTTTTGGGCAGCGTCTTCTCTCTTGGCTAGGCAGCAGTTGGGCCGCCAGAGGGCGACAGCTGCGACGGCTGGGGCTAACTCTAGGCCTAGGGCTAAGCCTGCTCTGGTTTTCTCCCCCAGCGTTGTTGGCACAGACGCGCCTACCCCCTCCTCCCCCCGTCGGGCCAGCGCTGGATACCCCTGCAGCAAAGGCCCTGGTCCTGGATGGCGCCATTCCCCTGCCGCAAACTAGCCCAGGAACCCCAGGCTTGCTCTTGCAACCCAGCGAGGCTCTCCGCACCGAGGTGGGCCGGGAAATCGTTATCGAGCCAACAAAGGTTACCGAGACTCAGCCGGAAAGTGGGGTAGCAGTAGTGCTGCTGGAGCGCAGCTCCGGTCGCCGCATCCTTCTCCTGCCAGGGGAAGAGCTTCGCATTGAGGATCCCAGCCCGCCCCCAACCCCTGAGCCGCCACCGCCGACCTGGCCCCCATCGATCCCAAGTGAGGAGCAACTGCTCTATCCTCTGCCCCACCCCGTGCCGATCACCTCTGGCTTTGGCTTGCGGATTCACCCCCTCAAGGGTCAGCTGGAGTTTCACGCCGGCGTAGATCTGGGGGCCAGCCTGGGTACGCCAATCCTAGCTGCCCTGACTGGTAAGGTGGTGAGTGCCGGATCCCTAGGAGATCTGGGGATCACGGTGGTCCTGGAGCATGCCGGTGGCCGGCGCACCCGCTATGGTCACATGTCTAAAGTAGCTGTCACCCCAGGAGAAGTGGTTCGGCAGGGATCCATCATTGGCTATGTAGGGGCGACAGGAGCAGTTACCGGGCCGCACCTGCACTTTGAGCTGTGGCAGCGGACAGCGGGGCAGAGCTGGAGGGTTTTGGACGCCACAGAAGAACTGAAGGTTGCCGTTAGCCAGTTGCCGAGCTAGCTGGAGCCAGCTTGGGTTAGCATAGGTGAGCGGGATCCCGCCGTTGCGGACGTGGCGGAATGGCAGACGCGCTAGACTTAGGATCTAGTGCCGCAAGGCGTAAGGGTTCAAGTCCCTTCGTCCGCATGGCAAGCCCTCTATCCGGGGAAGATTACCTGCAGAATCTGCTCAGGAGGGATCGAGCCGATCACCCCCTTGGCTGCCTTGACGGCGCGGAAGGGCCCTTCAGAAGGCAGCAGCCGCTCTGGATCGGTGGGGCCAAACAGAGCCACCAGCGGAGTTTGCGTAGCCACCGCCAGGTGCATGGGGGCGCTATCAGTACACAGCAGCAGAGTGGAGCCAGCAATCAAGGCCGCCAGTTGGCCCAGTTGGGGAGGGCGGCTTACCGGCAGATCTGGCAGTTGCGACAGAAAGCCCTCCGCCAGCTGCTCATCTTCTGGCCCCAACAGCAGCACCAGCGGCAGCTCCGGCCGCTTTTCCCGGAAACCCTTAATGACCCTGACCCAGTTGGCGGGGGGGTAGATCTTCTGAATTCCCTTCTCCTGGGACAGTTGGCTGGCGCCAGGGTGCAGCAGCACGTAATCTTGGGCAGCATTCCCCAGCAGGCGCTTGCGTTCCTGCTCGGCCCACTCCAGGTCTGTCTTCTTGAGGCGAATCTGAGGCAAGCCTGCCGGCGCAGTGATGCCAAACCCCTGCAGCAAGTCGTGGTACATGCTGGCGGCGTACTGGGCTGGCTTCAGGGGTACTGGGTCAGTTAGCCAAGGTCGTCCAGGTCCTGGCGGAGCATAGCCAACTCGCTTCGGGATCCCAGTTAGCCAAAGCAGCAGCTTGACCCCCAGGCTTTTGCCCAGACTCAGCACAGCGTCGTACTGCCGCTCTCGGATTCGCCCCAGCAGATCGCTGATATCTCCCAACGAAAGCTGCTCTTTAAATGGAAAGGTCAGCACCCGATTCACCGAGGGACAGAGCTCGTAGGCAGCTGCTGCCCGTGGCTCCACCACCACCTCCAGCTCCGCTTCTGGAAAGCGCTGTCGCAAACTCGCCAGGGTGGGAAAAAAAAGAATTTGGTCGCCAATCCCTCCCGGCACCAAAGCTAGAATTCGGGGTGCTAAAGGCGCTTTGCCGCCAACTTGTTGAGAAGCAACCTGCATAGAGCATCCTGTCGATAGCGGTAGCTGTATCCAGCCTAGGGGATCCCTGGTCAGAAATGTACCGCGTTCACTCTAGCTTAGGATCAATCCGGAGCGAGGCTGGATCCCAGCTGCTCGCTCAGCAACTGAGCTCCACAAAAGCCCAATTTGGTGCCAGAGCGTTGTCTCCACCGGCTCTTATCCTCGATGATGGGCTGTGGCCGCTACCCCCCAAAAGGCAGCACCATGACGGATGAGCCAATCCCGCTGCTGGATTTAACTTTGCAATACCGCGCTCTGGCTGGATCCCTTCTGCCTGAGGTGGAGGCGTTGCTGGCCTCTGGCCAGTACATCGGGGGAGAGGCGGTGCAGCGCTTTGAGGAGCTATTCTCCCAGTTTCTTGGCGGCGGCGACCTAGAGACTGTCAGTTGCAATTCCGGCACTGATGCTTTGGTATTGGCCCTGCGGGCTTTGGGAATCCAAGCGGGCGATGAGGTCATCACCACTGCCTTTAGCTTTTTTGCCTCCGCCGAGGCTATTGATTTGGTGGGGGCACGCCCGGTGTTCGTGGATGTGGATCCCTGCACCTTTAACCTGGATCCCCAGCTTCTGGCAAAGAGCATTTCTCCCCGCACCAAAGCCATAATCCCAGTGCATTTGTTCGGCCAGGCAGCCAACATGACCCAGATCCTGGCCATTGCGCGGCGGCATGGGTTGGCAGTAGTGGAAGATTGTGCCCAGGCGGTAGGAGCCTGCTGGGGGGGCAGGCCGGTGGGCACCTGGGGGGATATCGGCTGCTTTAGCTTTTTTCCCACCAAAAACTTGGGGGCAGCAGGGGATGGCGGGGCAGTGGTAACCCGGGATCCGCAACTGGCCCGCAAGGTGCGCATCCTCAAAGAACACGGCCAGGTCTGTCAGTACCACCACGAATACATTGGCCTCAACAGCCGCCTCGACGCGCTGCAGGCCGTGATCCTCACGGCTAAGCTGCCTTACCTGCGGGAGTGGAACTGGCGGCGGCAGGCCATTGCCGAGTCCTATCACCGCTTGTTGCAGGGGATCCCTGGCCTCATCCTGCCCCAGGTGGCGGTGGGGGGCAACTCGGTGTGGCACCAGTACACGGTGCGGGTGCCTGGCTCCCACCCAACCGACTCACGGCGGCGCGACCGGTTGCAACGGCAGTTGCAGGAGCGGGGCATTGCCAGCCGTGTTTATTACCCCCTTCCTCTGCATCTGCAGCCGGTGTACCGCAAAAAGTTGGGGTACAAACCTGGGGACTTGCCCAATGCCGAGCTCTGTGCTGCCCAGGTGTTGTCTTTGCCCTGTTTTCCCGAGCTGACCCTCCGGCAACAAGAGCGAGTGGCCGCGGCCATTGCCGAAATTCTCACAGAACAACCCTGCCCCTTCTCCGGCCAACGCAACGATAGCTACCTTGTCTCGGACGATCCCTCAAAGGTCTGAGGAAAAACCCCAGAGCACCATCGCTAGCCTGTAACTGCTGTGCCACCGCACTCGAAAGGACTCCGTCCTGCTGACGCGAATGGCAGGAAGGATCCGACCAGTAACGAGCAACTTATTTGCGGGACTTGCCCTATCGCGTAGCTCAATGTTTGAGAATGTCCAGTACTCCCCCTAACTCCAGCGGAGGGTTGAGGGGCAAGAGTTAGCGGCACAGGGCGGCGGAGAAGGGATGCCAGTGTTACCAAAACTTAGCCAAGCAGCATTTCAACTCTTCCAATCCTCGCGATGGCGGTGGAAGTTGGGGATCCGCTCTCCCCAGTTGAGGCAGCGGGTTCGTTTTCTGCGCCGCTTCCGCTTTACCCGCATCGGGGGGCGGTTTGTCGGGATCACCCTCCTGGTGAGTATTGCCGCCTTCAACACCGGCAACAATCCCCTATACCTGGTGCTGGGGATGCTGCTTAGCCTCATTCTCCTCAGCGGCCTCCTCTCCGAGCTCACCCTCAAAGATCTGGAGGTGAGCCGGCGGTTGCCCAGCCGCATCTTTGCCGGCCAGCCGGTCTTGGTGGGGCTGACGCTGGTCAATCGCAAACGGCGCCTGCCCAGTTTTTCGCTCCAGGTAAGGGAACGCATCGAGGGGTTGAAGCAGACGGATTGGCCTTCCAGCTATGTGCTGCGGCTGGATCCCGGCAGCAGGGTGGAGACTTTCTATCAACACACCTTTTCAAGGCGAGGGGTGTGGCAGTTGCAGGGTTTTGAGATTGCCACCAGCTTTCCCTTTGAACTCTTCCGCAAGGCATTGGAAATCGAGGACCCGCAGACAGTAATTGTGTTTCCTCGGCCTGCCCCTGTCCAAAACCTGTTGCTGTGGGAACAATTGAGCGGCGGTAGCCAGTTGCGCCCTCAGGCCGGCCAGGAGGGGGACTACCTTAGCCTGCGGCCCTATCGTCCCCAGGATGATCTGCGCTCGGTGCACTGGAAGATCTCCGCCAAACGGGATCAACTGGTTGTGCGGGAGCTGGAGCGCCCCCGTTCCCAGGCCATCGTCCTCTGTTTTGAAAATCGCTGGCAGCCGCGGGGAGAAAGCCCTGAAGCCCATCGCAACAAGCTGGAGCGGGCCGTAGAGCGCTGTGCCGGGATCCTCACCTATTTGATTCGAGAAGGCTATCCTGTAGCGCTGGCCACCTTGCAGGAGCGAACTGCTTTTGGAGCGGATCTGGCCCACCAAGACCGGCTGTTAACTCTGTTGGCCCAACTAACGTTTGTCGGGGATCCCCAACTCAACTCTCAACTGGCTGATCCCTCTGCCGGGTTTAACCTCACCCCTCAAGATCGCTGTGTGCTGCTGGCCCATCCCGACCAGGATGGAAAATCTGCCCCGGTTCATCTCATCCACCCAGGGTTGCTGTTGCAATTTATCCCCATTGAGTGAACTTCAGACCCATTTTGAAAGTTTAGGTGCCTACCCTTTGCTGCAGATTAGGCGCCAGATAGCCGCGTTCCCCCAAGCTTTCCAGCAGGGGCCCATAGCGATCGAACTTGACCACGCTGACCGAGGCAGCCAAAACCTCGGTGCGATCCCGGTAGCGGCCCAGGTGAATGCCCAGCAGGCTGCAGAGAAGAATCCGAAGGGTGGCCTTGTTTGTGGGAGACGATATCTCCGCCACAACCGGCAGGGCGCGGTTGGCAATTTGCACAGCGGTTTCGCCACCTGGGGGCGTTCCAGGCCGGCTCGGTCCTCCAGCGCCAGTAGGCTTCGGGATGGGCTTCGCTGGCCTCGGCGTGGGTTTTGCCCTCCCACTCGCTGTAATGGATTTCCCTATCTCCAACCCCGTCTTCTCTGCCAGCAGCCTGAGGGTAGCCAAGGTGCGCCGCATCGGGCTGACGTAGAGGGCCTGCCAAGGGATCCCAGCATAGGCGGCGGCAAAGGCTTCTGCCATCGGCTGGCCTTCGAGGGTGAGGTCGGGATCAAGGGCGCCACAAAAGCTGCCGGAACGGCTGTAGGGGGTTTCCCCGTGTCTGAGTAGGTAAAGTCTGAGGCTCAGGGGAGAAGATTCCAGGGGGGTTAAACTCCGCTACTCCCCCGCGGGGCGGTGGTTGGTGGTGGGGATGTAGATGCGGCTGCCGGCCCACTGCAGCTTTTCTCGCAGGGTGCGGAAGTAGGAGAGGTCTTTTTCTAGGATCATCAGCTTGGCCGGCAGGGGAGCCCGTTGAATTTGCACCCACTGGCCGGGGTTGACCGATTGAGCCAAGACACCATCAGTCCAGAGGCGGGTCAGCCCTTCCGGATCAGCAAGGGGCCAGATCTCCACCGTGGCCGTGCCGCTGATAACAATGGGCCGGCTGGACAAGCTGAGGGGACAAATGGGGGTGATGATGATGGCCTCAAAGGTAGGCTCCAGGATGGGACCATTGGCTGCCAAAGTGTAGGAAGTGGATCCCGTTGGCGTGGCCACCAGCACGCCATCCCCGTGGTACTGATCCAAAATCTCGCCATTGACTTCGATTTCCATGATGGCGGCGGGCAGGCGTTCCCGGTTGATGGGCTTGAGGCACATTTCGTTGAGGGCGTAGTAGACTTCGCTGACCGGGCGGCCCTGCCGCTTGCCCTCCCCAGGGATAGCCCCTTGCCCCAATTGCGCTTGCTCCCAAATCTGGGCCTGCAACATCATGCGGGCTTGCAGGACGAAGTCTCCTGCCTGAATGCGATCCCAGGGATCCTGGTGCAGCACCCGCTCTGATTGAGCCAAAAACCCCAGCCTGCCCCCCGACTGAATGGGCAAAATCGGGATCCCGTGCGGGGCCAAGTGGCGGGCTGCCGCCAACACCGACCCATCTCCCCCTAGTACCACAGCTAGATCGATAGGATCCGAAGTGGCCTCCAAAAAGACCGGGTAGGGGTTGTGGTGCAAGCCGGTGGGAGCGGTCAGCACCGTAACGCCGCGCCGACGCAACTGCTCCGCACACAATTGACAGGCGGCCTTGCTCTCCCGATCCCCCTCCTTGTAGGCAATCACCACCAAGCCCAAGTCCATAAGCCCTCGCGCAGGGATCCCTTCCGATCATCCCTCTTCAGGCCGAAGGTTGCCCACAAGGCCTCATTTCCCCAGCATTCCCTCTCACTTTTTTTCACATTTACTAGGGATCCTTAAGAAAATCTCTAAATGGTTATTCCAAGTAGCAGTAAAAAACGGCTCGTCGCGTCGTTATTGCTAGGCAGCGCTGCCGCGAACGCGCCGCTTCAGCTCCCCTCTCCCAGAGGGAGAGGGGCCGGGGGTGAGGGCTTGAGCAGCGCAGAGTTCCCAGAGCGTCAAAGATTGGGATCCCTGAGTTGGACGGGGAAAGGAGCGGGTATAAACTCCAGCAATTGGTTTATCGTATGGACATCCCTGCCCAAGCTGCCTCCTTATGTCTTCCGAACTCACCAATCGCATTTTGGGTGGCCGCTACCAACTGATTCAAGAAATCGGTGGCGGCGGCATGGGATCCGTCTTTCGCGCTTTGGACTTGCACAACAACCGCCAAGAGGTGGCTGTTAAGATCCTGCATGCCCCTATGCTGCTGAGCCGGGGTGACGCCCAGACCGATTTGCGTCGCCGCTTTGCCGAAGAGGTTCGCGTCAGCACCCTTCTGGGCCAGCATCCCCGCATCGTCAAAGTCTTGGATCACGGCCAAGAGGGGGAGCAGGCCTACTTGGTGATGGAATACCTCAAGGGGCAGGATCTGGGCAAGCTGATTCGAGAAAAAGGGGCTCTGCCCCTCCGGCAAGCCCTTCGGCTGGCCCTGCAGGCTTGTGAGGGGCTGCACTTTGCCCATACATTTCACGCCAAGGTCGAGGGCCGCGAGATTCGGGGCGTGATTCACCGCGACATCAAGCCCAGCAACCTGTTTGTTGAGCGGGTTTTTCGAGATGGCCAGCTCACGTCGCAACTGAAAATCCTCGACTTCGGCGTAGCCAAAACCTTGGCGGATCACACCCTTAGCCTGGGCACCCAAAAGGGGGGCGGATTTATCGGCACCGCTCGCTACGCCTCTCCTGAACAGATACGGGGCAAGTCTCTGGATGCCCGCTCAGACATCTACTCCCTGGGGGTGGTGCTCTACGAGATGCTGACGGGATCCATGCCCTTTCAATTGGAAACCGACACTCTGCACAGTTGGATCCACGCCCATTGCTACGAAAACCCGATTGAGCTCACCTCGGCAACAACCCCGCAGCCAATCCCACCTGCGGTGGCAGCGGTGGTGATGGATTGTCTAAAGAAAAACCCCGACGAGCGGCCGCAGACGATGCAGGAGCTAGGGGAGCGGCTGCTGCAAGCCTATGAGCTGACGGTAGCCACTCAACTCTCCAGCAGCCAGGCCAGTACCGTGATTCTTCCCACCAGCGGTGCCAAGGCTCAAGGCCATGCTCCACCTTCTTCTATTCCCAGGCCGCCAATCGAAACCACCAGCAATACAGGATCAACTGCTGGAGCCTTTGAAGATATCCGCGATGAGGATCTGGATCTCATTGAAGAGGAGCCGGTCTCCCCTCCAGGGGTAGGGATCCCCTACTACATCGCCGAGCGGGCACCTCTCCCCTCAACTACCTCGGCAGAAGCTGCGCCGGATCCCTCCTCTCAAGCTGCAGGCGAAACTGCCAAAACGCCCTCTACAGTCCTCCCAGCCAGCAACACTCGTCCGGCTGCTCCTCCTCAGGATCCCCCCGTCCCACCACGGACGGATACCCCCCGCACCCGCCCCCTGCCGCGAGCTGCCCCCCCAACGGTTCTCCAGCCTTCTGGCAGCAGCCTCAAGTGGGTCTTGGCTGGGGGAGGCGCTGTGGCTTTGTTGGCCGCGTTTTTGCTCTGGCCGCGCCCAGCAACCCGCGATACCCAGGAAGAGCCGGAGCCGATCCCTACCGCCGCAGTCACCCCGAGACCTACCCTCGAGCCCGTCCCCACCCCCACGCCGGTGGCAACGCCTACTCCAACTCCGGCAGCGACACCCACTCCCACTCTGGTGGCAACGCCTACTCGAACTCCGGCACCAACACCCACTCCCACTCTGGTGGCAACGCCTACTCGAACTCCGGCACCAACACCTACTCCCGCTCCGGTGGCAACGCCTACTCGAACTCCGGCACCAACACCCACTCCCACGCCGGTGGCGACGCCTACTCGAACTCCGGCACCGACACCCACTCCCGTTCCAGTGGCAACGCCTACTCCAACTCCGGCACCGACACCCACTCCCGTTCCAGTGGCAACGCCTACTCCAACTCCGGCACCGACACCCACTCCCACTCCGGTGCCAACACCAACGCTTACTCCTACCCCTCGATTGACGCCGCTTGTTCCTCGCACTCCTACCCCTACCCCAACTCCACCCCCGCCGCCCACCTCGACACCACTTCCACCAACGCCAATGCCTGTGCCAGAGCTTGCCTTGAGCGGCCAGTGGCTCTACGAGGGAGGATCCTTTGTCTGGCAGGGATCCCTGTGTAAGGTTAATGTTGCAACCGGTATCCAGGAAACCGTCTCCATTCGTCAAGACGGCACCCAGCTCAGGGTTTCCTCTCCCAGTTTTGAGGAGCGCAGCGGCCAGCTCATCGGCAACCAATTTTCTGTCAGCGGCAGGATAGGGGGCAGCGGTACTCCAACCATCACGTGGAGTGGCACTGTCAGCCCTGACGGGCGCTCCATTCGCGGCACAGCCACCTGTGGCAGCGCCAGCTTTGCCATCAGGCTCATCCGCCAGAGTTAAATACCCACGCCGCCGCCTCGGTCGCCGCCGCCGCCGTTCTCCGGATCCTCCGGCTTCTGCTGGATGGCAGGGGGAGGAGGAGGAGTGGCAGAGGTTTCCCTGACCACCTCGAGGGTGTAGGGGCCGCGGCCAGGGCTACCCGGAGCAGAGCTGCGGGCATTCTGGGCCCAGTAGCTTTCCACCAGCACTAAGTAACAGCGGTCTTGCCGTACTGGGATCGTCAGCTCAGAGGTGGTGAAATTGCCAGGAGCTGCGTCATCGTTGATAAAGATGAGTTCCGGATCAGAATTCCTGTTGGCATCAAGGCCAAGGATGACCAGCAGAGGATCGAAGACTGAACTGGTTAGGCGGATAGTAACTCCGGTAACATTAGCTGCAGAAGGAAAGTAAAGGAATCCGTCAACGTAAAAGGTAAAGGTGCCAGGGGGGGGTGGGACTTCCCGGGCATTTATCACATTGTCTTTCTCATCGAAGTAGATCTCCAAGTCGCTATTGGGCCCCAAGGTTCCACTGCGCTTCTCTCCTGGGCGCAAACTCTTGGCAGCAAAAATCGCTGGAAAGGCCTGCTCGCAGACATTGACCGGCGGTGGCACTGTCCCCCCAGACCCCCCACAGCTTGCTAGAAGGAGAGTCGAGGCTAGAAGGCCCCAGAAAAAACGCACCTGCAATCCCCCCACCTTCGATGCCGGCAATGACGACATAGACACTCCTCTGCCACAGGATCATTAACTTCTCCAGACTACAGCCATTTCGGCAAGCTGCAGCAAACCAGGATGCCCTTCCGATCTAGTTAGTCTGCCTCCTTAGAGCAGCGATACCCAGCAAGAGCAACTCCATTTTTCCCTGGCCTAGTGCCTCTTAGGCAGATGTCGGGTAGAGTTGGCGATAGCCATCGCTGCCGTATTGGTTAACCTATGAACAACCCGCCGAGTAGCCCGAATCGGGATTGCTTTTCACAGCGCTCCAGGCAGGGCAACCTAGGCCGGAGCTTCCCCCTCCAGGGTCTGGGACTCGGCTTGTTGTGCGGATCGCTGCTATTGGGGGCAGGGGGCGGCCGATTTCTAACTTGGGCTGAGGAAGCGGAACAGCAGCCAGAGCCAGAAGTCCCCCTACCGGTGAGAGACCTCGATCCGGCGGTGCAGATCCGAGTTCGGAACGAGCTGGTTAAACTTTGCGGAGATTACCGATGCGAAGGCTATCGCTTCCCCGTGCGGGTTTTGGTCAGGCCTGAAGATACTCTGGAAACTCTGCTGGAGCGGCTGGATACGGAGATGCTGCGGGAGGTGGATCGGGTGTTTCAAACTCGGCCTGACTTGAACCGTGTTATCGTCGATGGCTATGTCTTTGTGGGCACTCCCTCTTTCGCCAGTCGGGAAGTACTGCTGCAAACGTTGTTTGTGCCCCGTCACCGCTGGGCGGTGGGTCGCTTTGGGCTAGAGCAGGATGGAATCTTCTATGCCGAGCTGCTGGAACAGGTAACGCCCTTTTTAACTCGGCCGCAAACCCCGACCCCTCCGCCTGGGGCTGTGCTTGAAGAGCCTGGGCCTCCTCTACCTCCCACGCCAGCTCCTGGAGAGACACCAACGCCCACACCGCAAGCAACGCCAGAAGCTTCGCCAACCCCCGAAGCTCCACCGCCACCGGGGGATGTCATCGAGCGGCAGCCCATTTAGCCTTGATAGGGCTGGCTGCTGTTCATGGGGTTTTGCTTGGGGATCCAAGCTAGGGTTCTGGAGCTGGGGTGGGGTTGAGTCCTGGGCCTGGGGTGATCTAGGCTTCGGAGTTAAGGGGATCTCTTCCCTCCTACTGCTTGACCAGTGTGCAGCTATGGCAGGACACAGCAAGTGGGCCAACATTAAGCGGCAAAAAGCCCGCGTAGATGCCAGAAAAGGCAGCCTATTTACCAAACTTTCCCGCGCCATCATTGTGGCAGCGCGCAGCGGCCTGCCGGATCCGGAAGCCAATTTTCGGCTGCGCTCGGCGGTAGAGAAAGCCAAGGCGGCAGGCATGCCCGCCGAGAACATTGAACGGGCCATTGCCAAGGGATCCGGCAACTGGACCGACGACAGCCCCCTGGAGGAAATCCGCTACGAAGGCTACGGCCCTGGGGGTGTGGCTGTCTTGATTGAGGCCATGACCGATAACCGCAACCGCACGGCTGCCGAGGTGCGGGAAGCCTTCAGCAAAGTCGGCGGCAGCCTGGGGGAAAGCGGCTGCGTGAGCTGGCTGTTTCGGCAAAAAGGGGTGATCACCCTAGAGGAGGTGACAGATCCCGAAGCTCTGCTGCTAGCGGTAGCCGAAGCAGGGGGGGAGGATCTCAAGGTGGAGGGGACCGGCGCAGAGGTCTATTGCGATTACACCCTGCTGGAGCAGGTGGCCACCTACCTTAAAAAAGAGGGCTACCGGGTGCAGGAGGCGGCCATCCGTTGGATCCCTTCCACAGAAGTGCATGTGGAGGATCCCGAGACGGCCAAGCTGGTGCTAACCCTCATGGAACGGCTGGACAACTTGGACGATGTGCAAAATGTCTACGCCAATTTCGAGATTGACGAGGCAGTGATGGAGAGCCTGGCCTAAGGGGAAAGGCTTAGCGCAACTTGACAGCGGTGCCGGCAGCGGTAACGAGGATCAGCGTCGTGCTCATGTTGGTATGAATAGTAACGCCTAGGATGCCATTTGCTCCCAAACGTTTGGCTCGCTGCTCCAACTCTTCCAAAACCTTTTTCTGAGCATTCTCGAACACTTCTTCGTAGGTTCTTGTGCGTCCCCCGATAATGTTGCGGAGGGCAGCAAGGAAGTCCCGCAGAACATTGGTGCCATAAACTACCTCGGCAGTAACAATGCCCAGGTAGCGCTCCACCTCTTTACCTTGGAGCATGTCTGTAGTAGCTAGCAGCATGGCTCGTTCTCCGCGTCACCTCCTCCCTAAGCTAGCCGAGAGGCTCCAAGGTGGGGAGTTCTTAGACTGTAGCGGGAGCTAGAATTGGCTACCCTGGAGGCAACGTTTTCCAGCCAGCCAATGACGACCCTCGTTCGCGTAGTGGGGAGCTTAAATCTAGACCTGGTGGTGCAGGTGCCACACCAGCCGGGGCCGGGGGAGACGGTGCTGGGATCGGACTACGCCACCTACCCTGGGGGCAAGGGGGCCAACCAAGCGGTGGCAGCAGCCCGGGCAGGAGCCCAGGTGGAGATGTGGGGGGCGGTGGGATCCGATGGCTTTGGCCGCCTGCTAAAGGAGAACTTGGAGCAAAACGGCGTTGCTACCCACTACGTACGGGAGCTGGAAGGGCCCAGCGGTATTGCTCTAATTACCGTGGATCAAGCAGGGCAAAACCGGATTGTGGTTAGCCCCGGGGCCAATGGTCGCTACCTGCCAGAGCATCTGCCCCCCTGGACGCCGGCGGCTCTAGTGCTGTTGCAACTGGAAATCCCCCTAGCCACCGTGCAGGCGGTGGCGGAGCAGGCCTTTGCCCAAGGGATCCCTGTCCTCCTCAATCCCGCCCCTGTGGCTCCCCTGCCGGGATCCCTCCTGCGTCAGGTGCGCTACTTGGTGCTCAACGAAAGGGAAGCCGCTGCCCTTGCCCAATCTCCAGTGGAGACGCCAGCGCAAGCCGAAAAAGTGGCCCAAGCCTTGCAACAGCAGGGGATCCCGACAGTGATCATCACCTTGGGGGGAGCGGGCTTGGTCTGGGCCGATGGGGAGGAAAGGGGCCATCTGCCAGCCCACCCCGTGTTGGTGGTGGATACCACTGCTGCCGGCGACAGCTTCTGCGGTGCTTTGGCCGCCTACCTGGCTGCTGGCGGATCCCTGAGGGAAGCCCTCCATTTTGCCAATGCCGCTGCGGCCTTGTGTGTAACCCGCCCTGGGGCCCAGCCCAGTTTGCCCCACCGCGCCGAGATCGAGGCGTTTCTGGCCGCTGCAGGCCCCCATCCCTAGATCCTGGGCTACGTGGAGAAGGCCTCTTGGCGGTGCTGGGCCAGCCGCTCCAGGCTGAGGGGGCCCTGGATGTGCTGCCAGGGAAGGGGATCCGCCGGATCCCAGTTGCTGTGCACGTAGTAGTCCAAGGGCGGCAGTTGTCCCTGCAGCTCTTTGAAGGCGCGGCGGAAGCTGCCTAGGGACTCGCCCCACTGCCGGGCTAGCTGCAAGACTCGGGCCACCCGCCGATCCCCCCGCGAGATGAGGGCTTGGATGACCGACCAACTGTAGCTTTCGGGACGGAACTCCACGCCTAGGGGACGCAGATGTTTTTGATACCACTGCAGCTTTTTCTCAGCCTGGGGATCCACCCCCTGCCACTGGAAAGGGGTGTGGGCCTTGGGCACAAAGGTGCTGCAGCCCAAAGTCAAGCGCAGGCGGGGAGCCACCTTCTTGAGCTCCTTGAAAAGAGCAACGGTGGCCTCCAGGTCGGCCTGGGTTTCCGCCGGGATCCCCACCATGCCGTAGAACTTGATCCCCTTCAGGCCGCCGGCCTGGGCGTGGGCGGCCGCCGCCAAGATTTCTTCATTGGTTAGCTTCTTGTTAATGACCTGGCGCAGCCGTTCTGAGCCGCTTTCAATGGCTACGGTAATGGACTGGCTGCCGCGGCGGGAAAGCACTTGCGCCAGGCGAGGCGTAACCGTGCCCGTGCGCACCGAGGCCAGGCTAAGGCGCACCTGCTCAAAGCGATCCTGCGCCAGGTACTCCAGCAATTCCTCAAACTGGGGGTGCTGGGTTACCGAAGCCCCCAAAAGGCCAATCCGCTGGGTAACCTGCAACCCCCGCTCCACCGCCGGGATCAGATGCCCTTCTACATCGGCAGCGCGAAAGGGCAAAGTTAGGTAGCTGGCTAGGCAAAAGCGGCACATCTCGGGGCAACTGCGCACCACCTCCACCATGTAGATGCTCTCCCAGGCCGCCTTGGGGGTAACCACGGTGGACACCGAGAGGGTGTTGCCGCGGAAGGTGTGCTTGCGGATGAAGCTGGGGATCCCGTCCCGCTTGGGAATGACCTTTTCCACCGGGCCGTCGGGGCCGCGGTAGTGCACTTCGTAGAGACTGGGCACGTAGATCCCTGGCACCTGGGCCAGCGCCTGCAGCTTTTCGGCCCGGGATCCCTGCCGCACCTGGCGGTAGGTCTGGATCATCTGCTCCACCAGGCCTTCCCCGTCCCCCAGCAGAATAAAGTCAAAGAACGCAGCAAAGGGCTCAGGGTTGGCCGTCAACACCGGGCCGCCGCCAAAAACCAAGGGATCCGCCTCCCCCCGCGCCTCGGCCTGGAGGGGGATCCCCTGTCGTTCCAGCAGATCCAGGATATGGACATAGTCCAGCTCCCAGGACAGGGAAAAGCCCATCAGCTCCGGATCCCGCGGCAGCGGCTCGGCCAGGTCGGTAAACAGGCGGGCAACCGCCACCTCGCGGCGGCTGGCCAGCCGGCTCCAGATGACCTGGTAGCCGAGGCTGGTGATCCCCACGGAGTAGGTATTGGGAAAGGCGTAGATGACCCGCACCGCGTCAGGCGCAGGTGTGGCCGGGGTGAAGAGAAGCTGTTCCAGGGCAAATTCCGTTCGCGCCAGCGGCCCGGAGGCCATGGTAGCCAAGATCCCAGCGGCAACAAGAGTCCACTTTCCCAGCTTAATCGGGGTTTTGCCAGGCTGCCTCCAGGGCTAGGAGGGAGAAACATCCTACTTGGCCCGGCAGACCAGCGCCTTTACCCCAAAAAGACCATAGGTGGCATCTTCGCTCAAAAGTCCCGCTGGGGTGGCGTTGCGCCGGCAAGTTCTAGGTACTTCTGCTTTACCGCCTGAATATCCTGCCACATCAACCACTTGGGGCTGCCGGGGGTGCGGTCAGGGTTGCGCAGCAAGTAGGCGGGGTGAAAGATGGGCATGCACCAGCGCCCCTGCCACTGGATCCACTCGCCCCGGATCTTGGTAATGCCCCGCTTATCCCCCAAAAGGGAGCGCACCGAGGTAGCCCCCGTCAACAAAATGATCCAGGGATCCACTAGGCGAATCTGCTCCAACAGATAGGGCCGGCAGGCATCCATCTCCGCCTGGGTGGGTACGCGGTTGTTGGGGGGGCGGCATTTGACCACATTGCAGATGTAGGTATCCCGCTCGGGATCCAGCCCCACCGAGGCCAGGATCTTGTCCAGCAACTGGCCGGACTTACCCACAAAGGGCAGGCCTTGCAGATCTTCGTTTTCCCCCGGCCCCTCGCCAACAATCACGATCTTGGCTTTAGGGTTACCTCGGTGCACCACCACATGGGTACGGTTGGCCGCCAACTCACAGCGCTGGCAGACCCGGCAGTGCTGCTCCAGTTGTTCTAGATCCCGATAGGTGCCGGGGGGAATGGGCACCTGAGCCGAGAGTGGGATCTGATCCCATTGGGGAAGCGTCTCCGTTGCAGAGGCAGGTGGCTCTAGGGGATCGTCAAATAGGCTGGGCTGAAGCTCCGAGGGTCTTTTCTTGGCAGCCATTGCAAGGTAAGGGATCCTTGTGCAGCGATCTTCGGCTGCTCCTCTGCCCTTGTCAAGCTTGGCGTCTCTTTCCCCAAAAGGGCAGCCTTTACGTCTTGTTAAACTGAGGGAGCAAAAGATGGCGGCATCTCAGCTAAGTGCTCTCGGCCTACTATGCTGCTTTTATCCAAAGAACTGCCCAACCTCGACTACCGCCCCACCCTGCAACGCTTTGACGAGGACTGGCGGGATCCCCTTGCAACTCTCTTGGGCTGGGGGCGGGCTGCCGGCGCCGATCTGGTGGAGATCTTCCTGGAGCGGGCTAACTCCATCAGTTGCCTGGCAGAAGACGACACCCTCACCAGCATCACCCCTCGGCTTGCCACCGGCGCGGGGGTGCGGGTGTTTCGCGGCCTGGCCGACTGCTACGTCAGCACCAACGATCTCTCCTTTGCCGGCCTCAAAGCTGCCCTAGAAAAAGGCCTGCTCTTGATGGGCCTCACCCCCCCTGGCCCTGCTGCTTTGGTCTCCACCGTCAACCTAGGGCTGCTCCAGGACTACGCTGAGCGCCGCGGTAAAGACGGCTGGCTCAAGGAATGCAGCTCCCTTGCCGAGGTGGGGGAGATCCTGCTGCAGGCCAACGCAGAGCTGAAGCGGCAAGCTCACCACGTCCAGTCCCGCCGCACCAACTACTTCCGTGACTGGCAGGAGATCCTGGTAGCCTGCAGCGACGGCACCTTTGTGCGCGACATCCGCCTTACCCAGTCGGTTAGTTCTACCCTGCTCTGTGCCGATGGGGATCATCGCGCTTCCGTTAGCCAACGCGCAGGCGGCACCGGGGATCCCGACTTTTTGCGCCGCTGGGATCTCGTAGCCCACAGCCAGGAGCTGGCAGAAGCCGCCGGCCAGATGCTCTATGCCGACTATGTGGAATCGGGCACCTACCCGATTGTAATGTCCAACGCCTTTGGCGGTGTCATCTTCCACGAGGCCTGTGGGCATCTCTTGGAGACGACCCAGATCGAGCGCAAAACCACTCCCTTTGCCGACAAAAAAGGCCAGAAAATTGCCCACAAAAACCTCACCGCCTGGGACGAGGGGCTTTCCGAGGGGGCCTTTGGCAGCCTGGACGTGGACGACGAGGGCATGCCCGTCCAGCGCACCCTGCTTATTGAAAAGGGCATATTGAAAAACTTTCTGGCCGACCGGGCCGGCTCCATGCGCACCGGCCATCCCCGCACCGGCAGTGGCCGCCGGCAAAACTACACCTTTGCCCCTGCCAGCCGCATGCGCAACACCTACATCGCCCCCGGCGACGCCGAACTGGACGACCTGTTTGCCTCTATTGACAAAGGTATCTACTGCAAGCGCATGGGGGGCGGCAGCGTCGGCCCCACCGGCCAATTTAACTTTGCCGTGGAAGAAGCCTATCTCATCCAAAATGGCAAAATCACCAAGCCTCTCAAGGGAGCCACGCTGATTGGAGAAGCCAAGGATATCTTGACCAAGATCTCTATGTGCTCCAAGGATCTCCGCCTGGCACCTGGCTTTTGCGGTTCTGTCAGCGGCAGCATCTACGTTACTGTGGGCCAGCCCCACATCAAGGTGGACTCCATCACCGTGGGCGGGCGTTGATCCCGAGAGGATCTACTTCAGGATTGCCTAGGCCCGCCTCTTGCCATTAGCAAAGTGGCTTTGCGGCCTAGCTTTGTCTTGTAGAGTATTCCGAAGCAGAGGAGAGGGCGAAGGCGCCCGCAAGTTAGGGATGATCGACATTCAAAGCCTAGAAACCTGGCTGTGGGATGCAGCGTGTGTCATTCGCGGGCCAGTCGACGCGCCCAAGTTCAAAGACTATATCTTGCCGCTGGTGTTTCTCAAGCGGCTTTCCGATGTGTTCGATGATGAAATCGAGCGCCTGAGTGACCAATTCGGCAGTCGGAACCTGGCCCTGCAACTGCTGGAGCAGGAGCGGGAAACCAGGGAGGTGCACCTGGTGCGCTTTTACATCCCCAAAAATGCCCATTGGGAAGCGATCCGCCAACATGGGATCAGCGGCCTGGGGCAATTCCTCACTGATGCCGTGCGTGAGGTGGCGCGGGAGAATCCGTCGCTGCAGGGCGTGATCGACATGGCGGATTTCAACGCCACCGCCGCCGGTCAGCGTATTATCTCGGATGAATATCTGGCCGCGCTGGTGGAGGTGCTCTCCCGCCACCGTCTGGGCCTGCACGATGTGGAGCCGGACATCCTGGGCCGCGCCTACGAGTACCTGCTGCGCAAGTTCGCCGAGGGGCAGGGGCAAAGCGCCGGCGAGTTCTACACCCCGCGCGAGGTGGCCATCCTGATGGCGCGCCTGCTCGACCCACAGCTGGGCATGAGTGTCTATGACCCCACCTGCGGCTCCGGCGGGCTGCTCATCAAGTGCCATCTACGCCTGCTAGAAACCCACGGCGTTATGGAAAACGGCCACCGTAAACTTCCACCCGGCGTAGCCCCCTTGCGCCTGTTCGGGCAGGAGATTAACCCGGCCACCTTCGCCATGGCGCGCATGAACGCCATCATTCACGACTTGCAAGCCGACATCCGCATTGGTGACACCG